>DPKF01000201.1 GCA_003542655.1 Holosporales bacterium | reverse complement strand
AACCGCTACTATCTAGAACTTTACACTTAATAGAGAATAGGGGTTATAAAAGTTTTTACCCCTCCACTAAAGTGGGCGGGCATCTGCAAAGTGGGTTTTGATAACGCGATTATCTGCAGCATCTGGTTCTGCATTATTCACGATTGTAACTTTTAATAAAATAACAAGTTCAACAACTTCATCTGACTCAGCATGGCTACCAAAAATATCCTTAATAATTGGAATATCGCCAGAACCCGGTAAATGGGCCTGATTTTGTGTTGACTTCACCTCCATAAGCCCACCTAAAACGCCGACATCTCCAGATTTGACCCGCAGTATTGTATCCATTTCTTTGACATCAACAACCGGTACAAGCGATTGCTTGACTTCACCATTATTATTGTTATTGGCAGCAAGCGCCAAATCTACTGCAGGGTCTGCAACAGTTTGTGATAACTTAGATATTGTTGGTCGTAAAAATAAAATAACGTCACCCGTTTCATCATCAATAGAAGGTTGAACAGACATCACAAGCCCAATAGGTACGGTTTGAATATCGCTTGATAAATTAAAATTTTGAATGTTATTTTGTGTGCTTGTTTGTTTGTCATAATTAATTCTAAAATACACATGATTTTGCGCCACTTTTAGCAGTGCTGTTTGATTATTCATAACAGTTAACCGTGGACTTGATAATGTTCTGGATGAACCAAATTCTTCTAATGCTTGCAAAATGCCCGAAAATTGGGAACCTTTCCCACCAAATTCAAGGGCATCTCTTCCTGCAAAAGCTGTGTCTAAAAACGGCGCAGAGCTTGCAAGTGAACCAAAATTTGCTTTTGTTACCAAATCTCCACCCCCTAATTTTTGCCAGTTAATACCACTTTTAAATCCATCTTTTAAAGTCACTTCAATAATTTTTGCCTCTACTAGAACCTGCCTGCTGGTGATATGTTTTAGTTGATCTAAATAATCCTTCATAAGGTCGTGTTGGCGCTGTGTGGCAAAAACAGAAATCAACCCAGCTTGCTTATGAATTGAAAACTTACCAGCCTTTTCAGTATGGCTTAAAATTGTTTTTAAATTTTCAGCCACTTCGCCCCAAAAATTGTTCTGCCCTTGCGCTTTCACTTCACTATTTGATCCATTATCTAAATTCGCTGTGTTTCCTTGGGCTGAATTCGAACCTTGCGTACCAAAAACATCTGTTGCAATAGAAATTCTGTTTTGACTATTACGTTCAATATTTAAAAATTGTACATTATAATTTTTACTATACGGTGTATCCATTTCAATACGTAAACTTGTTCCATCACGCGTCAAGCGCAAATTGCCTATATCACAAATTTGCTTAATAACATGATAGAATGGCTTTTTTTTAGCCGTATAGATCATATTTAAATTTATATTGGTGGCAAGTTGCAATTCTACGCCAGTTTGATCTGCTAATGTTGTTAGCACTTCCTTAACAGGCGTTTGCTCTGTAATGGTCACGGATACCAGCTTTAATAAAGATTTCGGAATATTTTCTTGTTCAATCTTTTTTTTATAGGGCTGAAACGTTTGTGGCAATTGGCGCTGTGTAGCATCAGCAACCGGTTGTGCTATTTCTTTTAATGCCGTCTTATCTTTTTTAGGGTGTAATGACTTATGATCCACAAACTCAGAACATCCGGAGATTAAAAAAAGACAGGAAATAGATGATAAAAGGAATTTCATAAAATTTAATTTATGTTTTATATATATTTATTCTACATCTTTAAATCCTAACGAGAAGTTAACGTAAATAATGTTTAAAAGGAAATTGATCAATGTCGGCTTATAAAGAAAACCGCAGGTTTGAATTAATCTATATGACAATGCTATGATGTAAATACATTTTTGTTTAATAAACTGGTTTAAACATGACAAAGCAAACAATTTTTTTTGATCAAGTTGAGCATGTTTTGCAAGATCATCTATTGCATCACGATGTCATGCATACTGTACCAGTTCTATATATTCACCCGGCATCCTTGATTCGGGTCTTAACCATACTGCGTGATCATCACCTGTTTTTATTCAAGCAGTTAGTTGATATTGTTGCTATTGATTACCCTAGCCGTCTACAACGCTTTGAACTTACCTATCACCTACTTAGTCTGACCAACAACGAACGTGTCTTTTTAAAAGTTGGTGTAAAAGACAAAGAAGAAATATCAACCGTGACACACATTTTGCCAAATGCACATTGGTACGAACGTGAAGTATGGGATATGATGGGCATTCCTTTTAAAGATCACCCGAACCTTAGTCGCATTTTGACTGACTATACTTTTGAAGGTCACCCACTTCGGAAGGACTTTCCCTTAACAGGATATACGCAAGTCTACTTTGACAAGGAAAAACAAAAAGTTGATTATCAACCTGTCGCTTTAGAACAAAATTATAGAAAATTTGATTTTGAATCACCCTGGAATAATCAAAAATAATTTTTGTGTATAAAAAACAGCGCCCAATATAGTGGTGGCTGATTATAAAAAAATTCAGTATACTCAAAGTGACTTATAAAATTTGGAAAAAAAAATGCACGCTTATCGTACCCATAATTGTCTAGAACTTACTGTAAAAAATGTTGGCGAAACTGTTCGTTTGTCAGGGTGGGTGCACCGTGTTCGCGATCATGGAGATTTAATTTTTATAGATCTGCGCGATCATTATGGTTTAACACAGTGTGTGATTGAATCATCTGCAAAAGATTTTAAAATAGCGGAACATTTAAAAAATGAAAGTGTGATTACTGTTGATGCTATTGTTGAAAAGCGTGCAGATGATGTCATTAATGAAACATTGCCAACAGGGCATATTGAAGTTCGCATTCAAACGCTCACGGTGCAATCTGTTGCTGAGCCCCTACCCCTTCAGGTTAATTCTGATCAAGAATTTCCAGAAGAAACACGTTTGCGCTATCGTTTTTTAGATTTGCGTCGTCAAAAACTTCACAGCAATATTGTGTTGCGTTCAAAAATTATTTCATCTTTGCGTAGCCGCATGATTGACCAAGGTTTTATGGAATATCAGACACCTATTTTGACGTCGTCTTCACCGGAGGGAGCACGTGACTTTTTAGTACCAAGCCGCCTACATCCTGGACAATTTTACGCTTTGCCACAAGCACCTCAACAATTTAAACAGCTTTTGATGGTTGCCGGTTTTGATCGTTATTTTCAAATTGCCCCTTGCTTTAGAGATGAAGATGCACGCGCAGACAGATCGCCTGGTGAATTTTATCAACTTGATTTTGAAATGGCATTTGTCACACAAGACGATGTATTCAACGCGATTGAACCGGTTTTAACGGGTGTCTTTAAAGAATTTGCAAGTGGCCGTTCTGTGACAGACTATCCATACCCACGTATTGCATATGCAGAGGCTATGGATAAGTATGGTTCAGATAAGCCTGATCTTAGAAATCCATTAATTATAAGCGATGTGACTGAAGTTTTTGATGGTTCTGATTTTTCTGTTTTTGCAAAAAACATTCAAAATGGCAGTATTGTTCGTGCAATCCCAGCACCCAAAACAGCCGATCGCCCACGAAGTTTTTTTGATAAATTAAATTCATGGGCACAAGAGGGCGGTATGCCTGGCATGGGATATATCATTTTTGAAGATGGTGCTGCAAAAGGTCCAATTGCAAAATTTTTAGATGCAGACCGTTTGAATAAATTAAAAAAAATAGCCAATGTATCGGATACAGATGCTGTATTTTTTGTTTGCGGAAAGCCTAATGTGTGCATTAAAAATGCAGGGTTGGCACGAACAAAAATTGGAGAGACCTTAGATTTAATTGATCTTAACGTCTTTAAGTTTTGTTGGGTTGTTGATTTTCCTATGTTTGAATTGAACGAGGAAACAGGGAAAATTGATTTTTCGCACAACCCATTTTCTATGCCGCAAGGTGGGTTAGAAGCACTTCTGACGCAAGACCCACTAACAATTAATGCCTATCAATATGATATAGTTTGTAACGGTATTGAACTGTCTAGTGGTGCCATTCGAAACCACTTACCAGAAGTTATGTATAAAGCATTTGAGATTGCTGGCTATAGCAAAGAAACAGTTGAAAAAGAATTTGGCGGCATGCTAAATGCCTTTAAATTTGGCGCCCCACCCCATGGTGGTTGTGCACCAGGCGTTGATCGCATTGTGATGATGCTTGCAAATGAACCAAACTTACGTGAAGTGATTGCATTCCCCTTAAATCAACAAGCGCAAGACCTAATGATGAATGCGCCTAGTACTGTGAGTGAAGCCCAATTAAAAGAACTGCATTTGAAAATTAATATGCCTATAAAGCTAGAAACAGCTTCTTAAGTATTTCATAATTTCTATTGTACTGCAGCCCTTGCATTTTGATTTAGATTTCGTCACACTATAGTCATTCATAAAAAACGGTATTTACATGGCAGGTCACTCTCAGTTTAAAAACATCATGCACAGAAAAGGCGCACAAGATCAAAAACGTGCCCGTATTTTTGCACGTCTTTCACGTGAAATTATGGTGGCTGCTAAAACGGGTGGTGCGGATTCATCATCAAATCCACGTCTTAGAACGGCTTTGGTTGCAGCACGTTCTGCCAATATGCCAAAAGATAACATCGATCGCGCTATAAAAAAAGCAACATCAGAGGCTGATGCTGCCAACTTTGAAGAAATTCGCTATGAAGGTTATGGTGCTGGAGGTGTTGCCGTTATTGTGGAAGTGTTGACCGATAGTCGTAACAGAACCGCATCTGAGCTGCGCTCCTACTTTTCTAAAAACGGCGGTGCCCTTGGTGAAACAGGCAGCGTGTCTTTTATGTTTGACCATATTGGTATGCTAAAATTTCCAAAAACAATTGCCTTTGATACAGTTTTTGAAGCGGCTGTTAATGCAGGTGCAGACAATGTCGAAGAAGAGGATGCATGCCATACCGTCACCTGTACATACGAAAATTTTGCTGCTGTACGTGACCATTTAACAGAAAAATTAAATGACCCTCTTGAGGCAA
>DPKF01000017.1 GCA_003542655.1 Holosporales bacterium | reverse complement strand
AACAGCCCTATCCAAAACACAAAAAGTGTCTAAAAATTCTATTTTTTTTATGGCATTTACATAACGTTAACTATCCTTAATATATGCTAAAGGTAGAGCGGTTGTTAGATTATATAAAATGTTAGAAAACCATAAAGAGGAACATATAAAAGGCATTTATTCAGACATTGGTTTAGCGCATCGTGTATTTTTTGATCTAAGCTCACATAAACGGGCAAAGCAGGCCATTGATTTTGCTTTACAAATGCGCCAATTTCATTATCACACCCTTATTATTGGGGAAGCTAAATCGGGTCGGATTACCTCTACACGATCTTACTTAAAATCGCATGCCGAAAAAATGCCAGCCCCTGATGATTGGATATATCTTAAAAATTTTAAAAAAGAAAATGCGCCCATACCCTTTGCTCTTCCAGCTGGAGAGGGTGCGTTGCTTTCAAAAGCACTTAAAGAATTTATTTACAATGTAAAAATGATTATTAATAAAACTGTTCATTCAGGTGCCTATATTAAAATTGTTGAAGATATCGCAACACAAGTGCAGTATAATATAGATAAAGAATTTAAAGCTCTTGCAGATTTTGCTGATAAAAAGGGATTTCATTTACAGCAGACAACGGAAGATATTAACGTTGAACATAATGAAGATGCCGAGCATTTTTCAGAAAAAGATTTAAAAGCTATTCGTGAAAGTTTAGCTAAGACATCTTTAAATGCCAGCCTGTCGACGCAAAAAGCAAACCGAAAAATTAGTGCCTTTAAAAAGAAAGTCATTAAAAAAAATATTACCCCCATTTGGAAAGAATTTAAAAAATTATACCTTCAATATTTAGGGAGTTGGCTAGATGATTTATTGGTGGATATTTTAGGAAATATTGATTTGTTTTTTGATGTTGATAGTGCCATACAAACACAAAATGATCAGGAAACATTGCAGCGCTACGCTGTAAATTTGTTTGTAGACAATGCGCAAACGAAGCACCCTGTGGTGCATTTAGAAGCAAATCCTGATTTTGATACACTATTTGGATCTATTGAATACGCCAATACGGCCAATCAAGGGTTAGAAACAAATTTTACAATGATGAAAGCAGGTGCGCTACATAAAGCAAATGGTGGGTATTTAATTATTCGTGCAGAAGATATTTTAAAGAATCCGGAACTCTGGGAAGATTTTAAAATTGCCTTACGTGATAAAGAAATTCATATTCATGAAAAATACCGGGATAATTCACCGCCCTTATTAGACAGGCCGCAACCCATAGCTATTCCTTTAAAAGTACAAGTATTTTTAGTAACATCCCCCAATTTGTATTATCAAATTATACAAAGTGATCCTGATTTTTTTGCCTATTTTCATGTAAAAGCAGAGATTGATCCAGATATGTCGGCAACGGCTTCTAATATTCAGGCATACCAAAAATTGCTAACAACTTTTGCGCATCATTTTTTTAAAAAAGGTATTACAAAAACAGCGCTAACATACTTAATTAATAGAGCATCACGCGAAACACATCATCAAAATCGCCTTACGGCACACTTTGAAGGCCTTGTGCAGCTTATTGAGGAAGCTGTAGCTTTTAGAGAAAATCATTTATCCCTTGATAAAGAAACAATACAAAAAGTTTTAGACGCGCGTCATCAACGACAATGTCGCATAGAAGATCAAACAATACGTGAAATTAAAAATGGCATTGTCATGATTGATACAAAACATGAGCGCGTAGGGCAAATTAATGCGTTAACGATACTGAGCGTTGGTGATGAAGATTTTGGTGTGCCATCAAAAATATCGGCACAGACGTATGCCGGAACAGACGGCGTTATTAATATTGAACATCAAACGGAGATGGCTGGTCCCCTTCAACAAAAAAGTGCCTTAATTTTAGAAGGGTATTTAAAAGGAACCTTCGCGCAAGATTTCCCCTTATGTTGTGGTGCCTCATTAACTTTTGAACAATCTTACGGAGGGGTCGATGGCGATAGCGCCTCTATGGCAGAGCTTATTGTCATTTTATCGTCCCTTGCAAAACAGCCAATTCGGCAAGAAATTGCCATAACCGGGTCGATGAATCAGTTTGGTGAAGCGCAAGCTGTTGGCAGTGTTCACATTAAAATAGAGGGATATTATAGGGTTTGCGTTGAAACCGGCCTTACAGGCTCTCAAGGTGTCATTGTGCCGAAAGCTAATGTGAATAATTTAACATTACGACCAGCAATTCAGCGCGCTATTGATGCTAAGCAATTTCATATATATACCGTGTCTAACGTCATTGAAGCAATGAATATTTTAATGGCGCCTTCCGCAGACAAGAATAAGCTAGAAGACTTTTACCAAACAACCGTTTTTCCAAAAATTTATAACAAGCTTATGCAGTATCATCAAATTTTAAAGCCACACTTTAAAATCTGAGTGTTCTTCTGTGGCGTCGGTCTTCAATTTGCAAATAATTCTAGATAAATTGAATTTCGGATAAAAAAGAGATGGCTATATTGAATAATTATTTTGGATGATGAATAATATTACTATGTGCATACTTAATATTATTTAAAACAATATTATAAATAATATAAAACAGTATTGACTAAATATAAATAAATATTTAATCTAACTATATTAACCAATAATTGTTAATTTAAGTAAAGGTAAGAAAAATGAAAATAACAAATACTGTAGCGATAATTTTAGGATTAGCAGGACAATGTGTGATGGCATCAGATTCAGACGGTTTCACTACACCGCGTAACTCCACGACCCCAACAGAAGTGCCAGCAAAACCAAAAAAATCAAAAAATCCTGGTTATGGTTATACAGCAAGAGAATTATTTTCTGATGATGTACCAACAGAAAGAGTTTTATTTCCTGGCTCTGACGACAGTGACGCTGACGACGAAAGTAACTAAGAAGTCTTTACTTCTATATAAAAAAGGCCTCTACATTAATGATAGAGGCTTTTTTTGCATTAAAGCTTTTGCCAGCTGCCATCTAGTTTTTGCTGCCAAGAAATGGCCTTAGGCGCTTGTTTTTTTAGTGCATTAAATTGACTTGCTATATTTTTTTCATTTTGATCATAAAAATAAATCAGTTTTTCAAAAGAACTATCTGTAACAAGCTCTGGTTTTAATGAAATTAAAACCTTGGGATTGTTGACTTTGTTGAGTGTGAGGGATAACCATATTGGGTTTTCGGCATGGGTTTCTTTAGGGTCTTTTTCTGTACCGTGCGGTAAAAAGGCCAAAGATGCAAACGTCCATAATGTTGCATTCAGGGCATCTAAACGTTCTTGGCTATCACATAATATATGGCAATTTAACTTTGCATCATAAATTTTTTGAACAAGTTTAGGTAAGGTGCTTTCAACAGATGTATTGATAAGTTCGTAAAAAGAAATAATCATTTATTGATCGTCATCTTTTTTGGTTGTCTTATTTTTATCATGTTGATCTTGCATATAGGCCTCATAATCAATAGACATACGCAGGGATTGAATCATTTCTTGCCCTTTGTTCACCCATTTTCCGATGGTTTTAAGCAAAATTAACAGATCTTTTGGTCCTAAAAAGATCAGTGCTACCAGTATAATAACAAAGAGTTCAGACCAAAGGGCATCTATCATCTATATATTCCTTAATGAATAGCTTCTGGCATACACTTTAGTAACATTTGTTTGCGCAAAAAATCAGCTTTTTCTTCATCGTCTTCGTTCCACTGAATGGCTTCAGGGGCACTCACCAAGGCAATTTTTAAGACTTCATCTACAGATTTTACAGGAAATATTTTAAGGCCATCTTTTATATTTTGCGGAATCTCTTCTAAATCTTTTAGATTATCCTCTGGTATAATGATCGTCTTAATATTACCACGGTGTGCAGCCAAAAGTTTTTCTTTTAATCCGCCGATCGGAAGGACCCGTCCACGAAGTGTTACCTCACCAGTCATTGCTATATCTTTATGAACAGCAATGCCTGTTAGTGTGGAGACAAGTGCCGTTGCAATTGTAATACCGGCAGATGGTCCGTCCTTTGGTATAGCACCTTCTGGAACATGGATATGCAGATCTCGTTTTTCAAATATGGATGGTTTTATACCGAGGCTTACAGCGCGTGATCTGACATAACTAACAGCTGCCTGAACAGATTCCTGCATCACATCACCAAGCTTACCGGTAATTTGAATTTTACCTTTTCCTGGAACCATAAGCGTTTCAATTGAAAGAAGATCACCACCAACTTCTGTCCAAGCAAGGCCAGTTGTTGCACCAATTTGATCCACTTCTTCCACAACACCAAACTTGAATTTTTTAATACCCAAATATTCTTGAATATTTTCTTGCGTCACCTTAATATGTTTTATTGTTTTATTAATCGAAAGTTCGCGTACAACCTTACGTGCAATTTTTGAGATTTCGCGCTCTAAACTACGGACCCCGGCCTCTCGCGTATAGTAGCGCACAATAGACTCTAGTGCCGTTTTATCAATAGAAAGTTCCTTAGCCTTCAATCCATGCATTTTAAGCTGTTTTAGTACGATATAATTTTTAGCAATTTCAATCTTTTCGTCTTCCGTATACCCTGCAAGACGAATAATTTCCATACGGTCTAACAAAGGCTTTGGCATATTTAATGTGTTAGCTGTCGTTACAAACATGACATCAGACAAATCATAATCTACTTCCATATAATTATCGCTAAATGTGCTATTTTGTTCTGGGTCCAGAACCTCTAATAATGCTGAAGATGGATCACCACGCCAATCTGATGATATTTTATCAATTTCATCCAGCAAAAATAAAGGATTTGACGTTTTTGCTTTTTTCATGCCTTGAATAATTTTACCGGGCATTGAACCAATATATGTTCTTCTATGACCGCGAATTTCAGATTCATCACGAACACCGCCAAGTGCCATCCTCACATAATTACGGCCTGTTGCTTGCGCTATTGATTTTCCAAGAGAGGTCTTTCCAACACCTGGGGGGCCAACAAGGCACAAAATTTGGCTTTTAATTTTTCCAACGCGTGCTTGAACAGCTAAATATTCTAAAATACGTTCTTTAACCTTGTTTAATCCATAATGATCTTTATCTAAAGACTTTTCTGCCAAAATTAAGTTTTTTTTGATGGTTGATTTTTTGTTCCAAGGCAAGCACAATAACCATTCAAGATAATTACGCACAACAGATGCTTCTGCAGAAGTTGGATTCATTGCTTTCAGTTTTTTAAGCTCTGAATATGCCTTTTCTTCAGCTTCTTTTGAGAGTTTCGTCTTTTTAATGTTTGCTTCAAGTTCAAGCATTTCATCGCGTGGGTCGTTTTCTGCACCCAATTCTTTATGTATCGCTTTCAGTTGTTCATTCAAATAATACTCGCGTTGGGATTTTTCCATTTGATTTTTAACACGGCCACGAATTTTTTTTTCAACATTTAAAACATGTAATTCATCAACAATAATGGCCATTAAGTTATCGTAACGACTTTCGAAATCGATGATTTCCAGTAAAAGTTGTTTCTTTTCAATGCCGACTGGCAGATATGACGCGACTGTATCAACTAATTTTACAAGGTCATCTATTTGATGAAGCGTTAAAATAACGTCTAGAGGAATTTTTTTATTTAACTTAATAAACTGTTCAAATTTTTCTATTAACAAAGCTGATTTTTTTTTACGCTGCTCTTTTGTTAAATTTTCCAAATTTTTTGTATGTTGCGGCGTGACATTTCCAAACAGCATATCATCTTGTTCTTTAATATTGGTGACAATAACACGCGATTCGCCTTCCACTAAAACTTTAATGGTGCCATCTGGCAGTTTAAGCATTTGCATAATCTTCCCCAGTGTTCCAATTTTATGCAGATCTTTTTGGGTTGGATCATCGGAAATAATTGTTTTTTGCGTTAACAATATAATATGATCAAATTTTCCACTTACAACCGCATTAAGGGCTGCAATTGATTTATCTCGTCCTACAAATAATGGAACAACCATTTTAGGAAAAATAACAATATCGCGCAAAGGCAACACAGGTAAAGAAGTTGTTTTTTCAGTCATTATACTACCGTATTTAAGTTATTTTATTAAAGTATCTTAGCTTTAGTATACTTAGATTTTTCATAAAGAAATAGTCTGTTTTACATGAAAACGTAGACTCAACAAATCCCGATACGTGCTTGTTTTCAGTTTATCAAGAACTTATTAATATATTATAAATTTTTGCTACTATATAGGCTTGCCTCAGACATAATAGTATAAAATACGTGGCGTTTTGTGTTAGGATTAGTGAAAATTAGCTTTTTATGTGCACAATGCAAAATGACTGATAAAAACACATCAACTGTGTTTCTATATATTAAACCTTATATAGAGCCCTTTAAATTTAAAGTTGTTTTAGCAATCATTTCTGTTTTTCTTGCTGCTAATGCCGTTTTAAGTGGGGGATATTCTCTACATTTGCTTGTAAATGAAGGCATGCAAAAGCATTCTTTTTATGAGATTCCTCTTATTTGGCTGTCACTCTCTATTGTATTTTTAGCACTGGCAAGTTTTGGTCGGTCTTATTATGCATCATGGGTTGCGATGCGTGTGTCGCATACGTTGCGTCAAAACTTATTCCAAAAAATGCTTTATTTAGATGTTAATTTTTTTGAAAATACCAATACAAGCGAGTTGATAAAAAAACTGACCGAAAACTTATGCATTTTAGAGCGTTATATTGGAAAATCTGCCTCTGTTTTATTACGCAATGTTTTATTATTCTGTGGTAGTGCGACAATGATGATTTTAAGCACGCCTTGGCTATTAATACAAACGCTTCTTGTTGTCTGTGCTTTTATTTTTCCACTTATGCTGATTGGTCGAAAAATTAAAAAAATTACAACTAGTTCAGCGATTAAAAAAAAATACTTAACAAATATATTAGATGAAGTTTTTCATGGCATTAAAACGGTACAAGCATTTACAAAAGAAGCTTTTTTTGTATCTGTTTTTCAAAAATATAATACACAATCTTTTAACAGTTGTGAAAAATATATTTTTATAAAATCTATTTTTGCATTTTGTATGATCATTTTAACGGCATCTTTTATTGCTGTTACAGCCTATTTTGGACTACAAAAAATTTATGCAAATGAATTATCTTACGGTCAGCTTGTTAGTTTTATTTATTTTGCAATTGTTTTTGCAGCATCACTAGGGTCTTTTCCAGAACTTGTATCTGACACTAAATCTGTCACCAATGTTCTTTTAGAATTACAAAGCTTGGAAGGGCAAACGTCAGCATTAATAGAGGCTGACGTCATCAAAAAACTGCC
>DPKF01000099.1 GCA_003542655.1 Holosporales bacterium | reverse complement strand
GTTAAGATGAAAACCAATTGAGTTGCTATAAAAGAGTGTTCGCAATTTTTGTCAAAAAAATTGTTGGATATATGGCTTGCCATTAGTTGATAAATGATAAAATCATAAACTTCAAAGCAATTGCCAAATGTTGCGCATATTATCAATTTTAGTTTATTCATATTAAGATTCTATGATTTTTAGGTATTCAGACATTGTTATTAATTTTTTTGATTTTTGGGTAAAAAGAATTCCATCAAGCTGATCTATCTCGTGCTGAACAATCCTAGCTTCAAACCCAAATACATGTTTTGTTAACACTTCACCGTTGCTTGAAATGTATTTGATTATTATTTCATTTGATCTGTCAATAAGTCCGACAACATTTTCAACACTAAGATTGCCTTCGTAGTCGCTAACAATATCATTTGATTTATCTGTAATGACGGGGTTGATCATTATAGTTTCCGGTATGAGAGCAAGTTTTTTTCTGATGCTTTTGCTTGGATCTACCCCATATACTATAACTCTTTTATGCCAACCAATTTGTGGTGCAGCTAACCCTACTCCATTTGATTGCTTCATTAATTCAAACATACCGTTAATGTTTTTAATGGTATTTGCAGATCCAATCTCTTTTAAGCTAAGAGGGTTGGATATTTTTATATTTTGGTGTGGATGAAATTTTAAAATGTTCATGATTTTTCTTTAACATTATTTACAGCAAGAAAAACAGGGCAATTAGATTTTAAGTTGCTTCTGTTGAAGTGGTTTTTACATGGATTGTTAGAAAATATTTCAGAAAACATTGGAAAAGATATTCTTTCAACAAAGCTAGCAATTTTATATAAGTAATCAATATTTTTCATATAATAAGTATTAATATCTTTATTTGTTTCGTATGTTGCAAAAGAGATAGACATGGTTTCCTCTTTGTCTCCAGAATACAGTGATATTCCAGAAGTAAAACCAAAAGAATCCATTTTTTTATATTTTAGTTCCTGGAATTTATCTTTATCAAAAGCATTAATCCATAGAAGAGGTTTGTTAGATGAAAAAAAATTATTGGAATATGATTTGTCATAAAAAAACAAAGAGCTATTAATAATGTTAAGTTCTACTGGTGGTTTGGTAGATAACAGGGCTAATTTGTTAGATTTAAATAATTTGGCACTAATATAGTCAATTATCATCGCAGAGGATAAAAAGCACTCCAACTTCTTCGAAAACTCATATCTCAGTTTAAATGCCCATTCGTTTATTGTATGAATTTGTTCAGGGTAGTTTATGTTGTTATAGATGTTTTCTTCCATTTTAGTTTTTCCATTATTGAAGCAGAAGCAATTGAAGTTTTTATCAATCTAAGTTTCATTTCATCGGTTGATTCAAGCTGGGCAATATCATTGATAATTCCGAACAAAAAACCATATATTGATTCTAACAAATCATCTTCTAATTGAATATCCAAAACATTTTTAAAAAGACCATGGAATATTTCCTGGATAAATATTTTTTTTATTTCAAAACTTTTTTGTGGCGTATTCACAATAAGCTCTTGAAGACCGAACGCTAACCAGCCAGGAGACACCTGTAAGAATTCAGAGATACTTATTATCCTACCAAGATCGGGGGAAGCGCATCCGGTTAAATATTTTCTTATGGTTTGAACCGACACTCCTAAATGTTTTGCTAATGGAGAAGCTTGAACTCCAATAGTAGATACAGCTGAGCCTAGCCCACGCTTCATTAAAGCTTCTTTTAATCTTTCAACAAAACCGCAATTAACTTGCTCCACGATTATTAGATCCTTATTTTTACGTTTTAATTTAAACAAAAAAGTATTTTAAATCAAATTAATTATCATTAGGTTAATATTGTTGACTATGAGGTTAACTTTTGCTAACCTCTTGATAATTGATTTGCTAAAAAATTATTTAATAAAATAGTTAAGGGAATAACATTTATGTCAAACGGAAATTACTTATCAATTAATCCATTGCAAAGTTATCAACACTATAAATCAGGCTTAGGTGATCTTATGCAGCTGCAAAGCGCACCTCGATTAACACTTAACCTAGCAAATCAACGCCATGCCATATTTTGTTTATTGCTAGTGGCGTTTTTATTGTTACTAGTGGACTGTTCTTGGGCGGTTACCATTGAAGGGCTAAAAGAACCAATTGTGGCATTAAAAAACGAAATATTTGGCGGTTGGATGCAGGTGGTTAAAATTTGTGCGGCAACCTCTGGGATCATTATGTCAGCATTTAGAGGCAGCTTAACTCCGTTTGGGATCGGGGCAGGGTTGTCGGCTGGGATTCATTTGTATGATTCCTATTTAGGCACGGGTGCCGCTGGTGCGTTGATTTAGGGGCGTATATGAGACACGTAATTTTAAATCATGTGGACACGCCACTTAAAATATTATTTTGGACCACGGGTGAGCTGTTAATGTGGTTCATCCCTTGTTTCTTAGGGTTAATGCTTAATCAATTAATTTTGGGTTTAATCATTAGTGTAATAGGCGGTCTCATCAATAAAAAATACCAACAACATTTTGGTCGTGGTCAATTCCAATCAGTTAAATATTGGTTCTTACCACAAGATCTTGGCCGCAAGTCGTTGCCAAGATCTTATGCCAGGACATACTTAGGATAGTTATGGATTTTTCATTACAGCAAAAAAGATTAACGTATTTGCATGTGCAAAGAAATATTTTGGCCGGCATCGTGGCGGTTGGTTTGATTGTTTTGTTGCTACAAACTTGGTTGTTATTTTTTAAACAAGAGCGAGTTATTATCTCGCCCCCTGAGCTTAATCAAAGTTATTGGGTCGAGGGCCGCAGATTTTCTGCCAGCTACTTGGAAGAAATGGCCGTGTTTTTCAGCCACTTAATGTTGGATGTAACCGAGTCTAATGTTTTAGCGCAAGGTGATATTGTGCTGCGCTATGTGTTACCAGAGGCTTATGGCACGTTTAAAGCCAAAATATTAGATGATCGCATCAAACTTCAAAAGATGCAGCTATCTTTACATTTCACCCCAAAAACTATCGAGGTAGTTGGTGGGTTGGTGGTGGAGGTGGCAGGAGTGCTGGCGCATCATGTGGCATCTAGCAGGGTTGCGCAGTCTAACGACATTTACCGCATAACATTTGCCAACAAAAAAGGTCGATTATTTTTGGCGGCGTTTGAGCTGATTAAATCTAACAAGGAGTTGCCTGATGCGTAAAGCATTATATTTATTAGGATTAATTGCTGTGGTAGCAGCAGCTGATAACACAGTCGTTGCTAAAAAAACCGTAAGCCAAATTTTGTCGGTCAATCAAGAAGAAAGATTAACTGCTAACATTGCCGTTGATTATATGAATCGATTAGCAATGGCGGGTGATAAGATCGTTAGTATCTTTGGTGATGAAGGCACCTTTGTGCATCAAGCAGATGATCATACCGGACAGGTATTTATTAAACCAACCGCCGATAATGGAACGCAGCCGTTAGCCATCACCATCATTACTGAAAATGGAGTAACTCAAGATTTAAATTTAGTGCCAAGCACCTCTAAAGCTGCCACGATTATTTTAAAATCAACCGTTAGTTATAAGGCGCCAGCAGCATTAGGGTTGGCTCACCGCAATCTTAACCTGCAAGAACAATGGATCCAAATTATCAAGCAAGCAGTGCTGGGTGAATTAGCCGTAGGTAGCAAAATTGTGCCCCCAAGAACAGTTGCTAATTTTAAGCTGCACCATGTAAAAAATTATGTAACTGGTGGTTATGTGGTTGAAGTGTGGCTGATTAAAAATAATACCCAAAAGCCGCTGGATGCTCTAGAAAAAACTTTTTTTACCCCCGGTGATTTAGCCATCAGCCTACAAACGCAGTCCTTAGAGCCTGGTGCTAAAACCTATTTGTATGTGGTGCGGGTGGCGCATGCTTAAAGACATTAAAAATCAACAATATGCTTTGTTGCTAGGGCTTATTGCCATATTGAGTGTTGCATTGATTGTGACATTAACCCTGGCGTTTCCTAAAAAACGTACAGTCTTGCCAGTCATGGCTAAAACGCTTACAACCGGTGCTAATCGCACTAATGCGCAAGAGTTGTGGGTCCATGATTTTACTGCCAAAGCTGCGGTCACCAACAAAAGACTAGAGCTGATGGAGTTGGCACTTAATAATTTATTAAAACTAAATAAAGAGCCACCAGCCTTGGATAAAGCGCAAGCTACGGTGATGCCAGATGCGAGCGTTGATAGTTTAAAACACGAGTTGCAACGAGCGCAACAATTTCAAGAGGTGCAAGATTTACCGCTGGCAGGAAAGGATATGCCGATTGCAAGCTTTACTAGCCCGCAAGTTAAATTTCGATCGCATGAATTAAAAAAAATCAGTTTAACGCACAACCAAATTAAAACTTTAAAAACAGTTGATAACACTATTCCAGCTGGTGCTTTTGCCGAGGCTATCTTGTTGGGCGGGGTAGATGCCTCAACATCCATTCAAGCATCTGGGGACCCACGCCCGATTTTGTTACGTTTAACCCATAAGGGTACTTTGCCGAGGCGTTTTCATTCGGATTTAGAAGGTTGCCATGCGTTGGCGGCAGCTTATGGCGATATTTCTAGCGAGCGAGTTTTTATGCGCCTGGAAAAACTAAGCTGCGTGGAGCGTCGCACTGGTGAGGTCATTGATGTGGCCATTAATGGTTATGTGGCAGGTGAGGATGGACGTGCCGGCGTGCGTGGAGTCGTGGTTGATAGGGCAGGTGAGACTATGCGGCAAGCGATGGTTGGCGGGTTTTTTAGCAGTGTGGGCAAATTTTTAGGACAAGCTAAAGCACCGGTGTTATTTGCCCCTGCAACTGGCTTGGCGCAAAGCCCAAGGCTTGATACAGCCGACATCTTTAAACAAAGTGCGGCCAATGGCATGGGCGGGGCTCTTGATAAATATGCTGATTTTTACATTAAAAGAGCAGAGCAAATGCAGCCGGTGATTCAAGTTGCAGCTGGTCGCAGAGTTGATTTGGTGTTTACCAAGGGGCTTGATTTTGCAGATAGTCACGACCGGCAAAGTTTAAGCCATATTAATGATCAAAAAAGGTATCAGGAAGTACAACAGCAAATTAATGGAGCAAGTGATGAGAGTAATATTTATCGTAATTAGCAGTTCATGGTTAATTGGATGTGGGGTTAGAGAGAATTTTGATTGTAAATATCAAGCAGGGGTTGGTTGTCGCTCGATAACTGAAGTTAATAGCATGGTTAATGATGGTGCCTTGACGAAAAAAAATACTGGGTCTAACTTCGTGCCGATTACATCATCATTACTGGCGCACGGCAAGGTACAAAGAGTAACTGAGGAACATTTAAGAGTGTGGGTGGCACCACACCAAGATCACCTGGGGCATTTTCATGAAGGCTCGGTTATCCATACAGTATTAAAACCAGGATTTTGGCAAACAACATAAATATAGGGAGCAGGGATGCTATCAGCTTTAGGTAATAAAATTTTTAAATTTTTTGGTGAAAAAGATTTTGGCTTTAAAGAGAAAACCCGCTTTGATGAAACTTTTGCGGAGTTTAAAAATTTCCATAGAATTTTAGACTTGTTTCCTTATGAACATTACGATCCTAAATATCAATTATTTTTTAATATGGATAGTGTAGGTTTTGTGCTGGAAATGCCACCGTTAGTTGGTGCTTCGGACGAGATGCAAAAAGAGGTAAGCGGCTTGTTTCAGCATTTATTGCCAGAGGGTAGCAGCTTACAATTTATGTTGTTTGCCGATCCAAATATTAATGATTGTCTTGATAAGTGGCAACAGTTGCGATCACATTCGGTTATGCAACAAATAGCAGCACTTCGAGTTGAACATCTTAAAAAATTTGCCTTTAAATCGCCGAGTGTTCCATATGCACTGCGGGATTTTAGGTGCATGGTGAGTTTTTCCCAAGCT
>DPKF01000103.1 GCA_003542655.1 Holosporales bacterium | reverse complement strand
ATAAATTCTCTGATATATCAATATTTTTCGATATGTTTTGCAGCTGTCTTTTATGTAAAAGATCTATTTGATAAGACGTTATCTTAAGGCCTAAACGTTTTAAGGCAAAATATAATAAAACAATAATAAATAATTTTAGTATGTAAAATATAAAATGTTTCAATTGGCTAAAGTTAAAAAAATTTTCTTCAACTGTACGCCTAATATCACGTACACATTCAGTGCGTTTTGATTTATCATTCAAACCATCTAAAAAAGAGTCAACCTTTTGAAAATATTGCGCATTTTCAGCGTGGTCAGCGTTATGGTGAACAGCTGGGTCTGACACAGAAGATGCAGCAGAAACTAAGGTTATAGAAAACAACAACCATAGCATCAACGTTCTTTTAATCATTTTTATCAACTTTTTAAAACCGTCTATCAACTATATGCCATTATATGGAAATAGTGCATTTTTTAAAAGGTCTGTGCAAGTTAACCAAAAAGTTTGTTAAAAAAATTCTTACCGATAGATGTCTTTGACACTGAATCAACAGCACCTAGGGTCTTTTCTAATATGCTTTGCGATTGATCTTGTTGGTTTGCAGATCCTGATTGTTTTTGATTAAACAGATCTAGTTTTTGCGTGGAACTGGCAGTAATTATTTTTAATTGTTGCAAATGCTGCACCACCAGCGTTTGGTATTGCGCAACTGTTTGATTGCTTATACCCATTTTACCAAGAGTTGGCTGAATGCGCTGAACCAGTATTTGCTGCATAGGCCCATTTAATCCAAAAAGCTTAATCATATTAAAGATGCCCACGCCAAATAAAATATTTACATCTGGTTTTTGAACTTGGGCAGGTATTGTTTGCAGAATTGTTTGTAAAACACCCATCACCACAGGTGAATTATTTAATTTTGATGGCAATGTTACTTGTAATAATTCCTGGGTATTTTTAATGAAATCTTGAACTTTTGTGATTGAATCACCATTCAGAACTTCTGTTTCTAAAATCCCAATTAATTGAATGCAGAGTAAATAAAGCATATCAGAATTCATCTGTGCTGGTTTTCCATTCGTTTGTGACTGCGCAAAATCGGCAAAAGCTTTTTTGATATCAATACGTGCGCCATTTTGTACTTGTGCTCTAAAATTTTGATTTGTCAGTTTTGAGAGATATGTCTGGAATAACCATGGCGTATAACGTGGACCATCTATTTGCATGGTCATCTTTTCAACCTTGTCTATTAATGTGGAAAAATCTTTTACAAAACCTGCGTTTGCAATATTGCGGGCATAGCGTTTATCAGAAAGTTTGTTAATATAAGTCGTTTTTACTGTTTTAAAAGCTGTTTTTAATCGATCCAGCCTCGTATCTTGAACCGTATTAAAATTACCAAATGCAGAGACGGTCGCTGTTGTCTTCGTTTCCATATAGGTTGTCATAAAATCAATAATAAACTGTGCTTTAATTTTATCGGTATTCACATTTCTTTGACGTAAGATACCATCTAATTCAAGCGTTTGCATTTGTTCTGTATTATCTACAGCCCCCCAAGCATCTTTAAATTTACTGACTTCTTGCGTTCTTAAAGAGTCAATTCTTTTCCATTCTTTGCTTAATATGCCTTCTGCTATTTGCACAAAAACATCTGTGTCAGCCGGTTCAATATCTTCATCTTCATATAAGGCATCTATTAGGGTTGCATAAAATTGTGGGTTTATTACAACTGCTGTTTTATCTTTAGGATTGCCTTCACCAAAGTTTTCAGTTAAAATCTGGCTGCGCATATTTTTATCAACCAGTGTGTTTACAAGTTGATGAGCAAAGGCATAATCAAAGGTTTCTTTCATATTTTCAAAGGCAGATGCCATGAATTCTTTAGAAATTTCAGTGTTTTTTGCAGCTTTATTCATAATATTGACAAGAGGCGTTAATTGTTGTGCTGGAATATATCCCATTTTTTGATCAATAATCTGTGCTTTCAATCGGCTAATATTATCCCACCTATCAAAAAGTTTTTGTTCTAGAATACTGCTAAATGCTTGCACTGTACTTTGTGATACAGCTTTTGAGAAAGATATAGACGCCAAAAACCGTGCATAAAAATTATCGTCTAACTTGATGGCTATATGATCAGAAGCTGTATCTTCATCAAAGAAAGCGTCTAGTAAAGTACTTCTGATATCAGGCTGTGACAGACTATCTATCACTTGGTAAATAACATCATCTCCAAATATGAGTTGCATTTGTTTAAAAACATTAATCAGCGCATCATTCGATATTTTTCTTGAAACGGCGTCAAATATAGATGTTAATTCAAAAATACTGCGGTATTTCTTACGGCGCACTTCTTGTTCCTTACGCAGGCGTTCTTGCTTTTCGCGCGCACGAATATCTTGTTGTCTTAAATCACGTGTATAAGCATCTTCATAACGGCTTCGTCCCCATCCATCATCTCTATATGGTGCAGAAAATAATGTGCTTGTTAAAGTAATGATGCTACAGAAAATGCTTAATAAATAGATTGGTTTTCTCATAACGTTGTCCTAACATTATATATTTTAATATATATTATAATGGTACAGCGATATTCTTAATAAGTAGTTAATATTTTTCACAGATTCATCATGATCTATATACCCTGTTTTTTTTACCAATCAATATTAAATTTAAAAATCAAATGTGTCATAAATCCATTTTGGATGCTACAATCCTCCTAGTACATATAATGAATTTCATATAGATGGTGGACAAGCAATATAGGCCGTGTGTTGGTGCCGTTATTATCAATCATCAGAACCAAATTTTTTTAGGCGAACGATGTGGGCTTAAAGATTCTTGGCAAATGCCTCAAGGGGGTATTGATCTCAAGGAACTCCCTAAAGAAGCTCTGTTTCGCGAAATTGAAGAAGAAATAGGCACCAATCAAATTGAGGTTCTAAAAGAGAGTTCAAATTGGCATTCATATATACTGCCTGATGAAATTTTGAAAAATGTTCAACAATATTGGGGCGATGGTGTTATTGGGCAACGTCAAAAATGGTTTTTATGCAAATTTATTGGGAAGGAGGCCGATATAAATCTACAAACAAAACATCCAGAATTTTCTGCCTATATGTGGGCCGATAAAAAAACAGTTATGCACTATTGTAAAGACTTTAGAAAAGACGTGTATACGAATGTGCTACGTGAGTTCGGTTTTTGAAGCTGTATTTAACAAACCAAGCTGTTTAACAGCATACGTAATAATCCCCAGATTTTTATCATTCGTTGTATAGGCACTTTTCGCAAGCTTCATGTGACGCCTATATAACTTAATACTATCGGCGTTTTCTTGAAACCACGATTCCAGCGAAGGTGCATTCATTGCATGCATAACACAGGCTGTCATCGCATTTAATAAATCATCATCAAGAATATGCTTTGTGCCTAATTCCCATGGTTTATCAAATTTATTTTCACTTTGAATATTGAATAAAAAAGTAAAATCTAATTTGCTTGAAATTTTTTCAAAATAATCATAAAAGGAAGAAACAGATTGGATGTTGCCTTCCAATTGGTTAACGGAGACCTCTAAAGCAATAGGAAAATATGATAATAGTTCTATTTTGCGCGCTAATGTACACCCGGAGACATCACATTCTTTTGTAAATGTTGCAATCACAGTTTCAATATTTACAGCGAACTGATCTTCATTATATTTCTCTATGGTTTGTCTATGCCGTAAATAACTAAAAATCATTTGACGTATGGCTTGGGTTATTTTTTCCCATGCATCATATTTTTCAAGGATTGAAATGTCATCTGTAGAAACAACTTCATCCCATAATATATCAAATTTTGCAAGTTCTGCAATTTTGAAGAATGCTTTGATAATTTGTGCATAATCAACACCAATATTAGAAATAATCTCATTTAAAAAATTTGCACCGCATCTATTGATAAGATAGTTAGACAGAACAGTGCATAAAATTTCGCGTTTTAAGGGGTGGTGTTGCAGTTCAGCCGAAAAACGTTTTTTGAGTATTTCAGGAAAATAACTAATATAGTATTGATCATATTCATGACCATCTAGGCATTTTAGCAACTGTTGGTACAATTGAATTTTAGCATAAGATGTGATGATCGCAAGTTCTGGCCTGGTATAAGATAAGCCACGGCCATGCCTTAACGCCAATTCTTCTTGATCTGGTAAAAACTCAACTATTCGGCTGAGTGGCATATCTGTATTTTTAGACATATCGTCTATTAACTGCTCATAAGTCGATATATTGGTAAGGGAGGTTTTTTCCATGACACTCAGCAAAAACGTTTGCTGTTTTGTATCTTGTAACACAAGTTCAGCAACAGAATTTTCCATTTCAACGAGCAGTTCATCACGCGCGCTTTGCGACAAGGTGTTTTGTTGTATCAATTGATTGAAAAATATTTTTAAATTAACTTCATGATCAGAACAATCAACGCCTGCTGAATTATCAATGGCGTCCATATTAATACGGCCACCGTTTAAAGAAAATTCAATTCTCCCTAATTGTGTAATCCCCAGGTTTGCACCCTCACCAATAACTTTTGCTTGGATGCTTTTTGCATTCACGCGAATAGCATCATTTGAACGATCTTGCGTATCCGTATGTGATTCATGGGAAGCTTTAATAAACGTACCGATCCCCCCAAAATAGAGCAGATCTACAGGTGCTGTTAGTAAGCATTTTATTAAATCATCAGGCCGCATAGCGGTTATTTTAGGATTAATACCAAATACTTGATGCATTTCAGGTGTAATGGTAATAGACTTTACAAAACGACTATATACCCCACCCCCCTTAGATATAAGTTCTGCATTATAATCAGCCCATTTTAACTGTGGGTTTTCAAACAAACGTTTTCGCTCTGTATACGATTTACTTTCATCTGGTGTCGGATCAATAAAAATATGTTCATGATTAAAAGCCGCAAGTAAACGTATTTTATCTGATTGCAGCATACCATTTCCAAATACATCGCCGCTCATGTCCCCAATACCAATAACTGTAAAGGGGTCCTTTTGAACATCGATATCTTTTTCTAAAAAATGATGTTTTACACTAACCCAAGATCCTCTAGCAGTAATGCCCATTTTTTTGTGATCATACCCTTTTGACCCACCGGATGCAAACGCATCACCTAACCAAAAACCATACTGTTTAGATACACTATTGGCAATATCAGAAAATGTTGCCGTCCCTTTATCGGCAGCAACAACTAAATAAGGGTCATCTTCATCATGGCATACACAATTTTGTGGTTTAATGATTTTATTATCGACAAGATTGTCTGTAATATCTAATAAAGCGCTGATAAAATTTTTATAAGATGTAACAACTAAATTGTGTAATTCTTCTCTTGTTGCGCCATTCTTCTTAGCATTTTCAAAATTTTTAACAATAAAACCACCCTTAGAGCCCAAGGGTATAATCACTGAATTTTTCACCATCTGCGCCTTCATTAAGGCTAAAACCTCATACCTAAAATCTTCGGCACGGTCTGACCAACGCAATCCGCCTCGGGCAACTTTTCCACCACGCAAATGAATGCCTTCCATTTCTGACGAATATACGAAAATTTCATAGAGAGGAGCAGGCGTTGGTAAATTCAATATTTTTCTAGAAGAAAATTTAATACTTATGGAATCTTTATAAGACTGGTTTTCAGACCCTTCTATTGTTTGATAATAGTTTGTTCTGATTGCCGCATTTAAGACACTTATTATATGACGCAGAATAATATCTTCATCAACTTTTTCAAGATCCGCACAATATAGTTCACAAGATTGAATAATTCTCTCTGATTGTTCTATATTATAGTGTTTTGGAGTGAATTTATAACCAAAGCATTGAACAATATCTGAAATAAACTGTGGATGTGATTTTAAAATATCAACAATATAATAGTAAGAATATTTAAGCCCGGTTTGACTGCTGAACTTAATAAATGCCCTCATTAATTTTACATCGCGTAATGTTAACTGTGTTTGGGCAATCAGCTGGTTTAAATCATCACTTTCTGCGTGTTTTGACCAAACATTATCAATTGCTTCTAAAAAACGTTCTTTAAAACCATTAAGTGACGTGGTTTGATTCTTAAATTTAATAAAGAACAACTGCAATATTGGCACTGTATCAATATCATCTTGATTTAAGCAATATATTGATTCTTCAAAAACTTCTAATCCAAATTTTTCTAAAATTGGTAAAATTTCAGATAATAAACTGGCACCTTTGGGATTAAACATATGAAGTTCAAGTTCGCCGTCAACATCATATAAATTAAAAATCACTTTTTTTTGGTTGATCATTTTTTGAAAATCGGCAAAATCTTGTAACGCAATATTTGGGGAGCAATCTTCTTTATACGCTTTTGGAAAGATATCTAAAACGTGCTGAGCTAAATCATAATCAGCCATTTTTAGTAATTTTTCTTCCCATGATTCACTAAGTGCATTTAATCCTTCTTGCAAAGCCTGATGATCAAAAACGGCTGTTTTTCCATCATGCCTATCTAATACAAAAACCATGCGTGTATATAATTGATCTTCAATATGAACATGTTCAGATCGAATGATACCCTTTAATTCTGTTTCGAAGTATTCTCTAATATTGGATTTAAGGGCATAGCTATATTTTTCAACAGGCAAAAATACAAGAATTGTTACATAAGGGTCATGAACTTCTCCCCGAATATAAAAACTAATAGTTTTTTGATTTTTCAAAACACGTTGACAAATTTGTGTCAACGTACGTGCATCTAATTGAAAAAAGAAATCTAGGGGAATACTGTCGATAATCGCTTTGAGGAGTTTTCCATTATACCACTCAGGATCAAAACCAAACTGATCAAACACAGTTTTAACCTTTGTGCGTGCGATGGGTACAATAGATGGCGATGCACTAAAAAAATCAGACGTGAAAGAACCAATAAATTGATAAAGGCCTTTAATTTTTCCATTTTCATTAAGAGCTGGTAATTCTATCGAATCATACCTTGAACCATTGTTAATGTGTGACCTTAGGGGGGATTTTGAAAGAAGCAGTTTCGCTTCTAAATTTTCATCGCTAAAGCTTGGCAGCAACTCATGATGTTTATTGAATTTATCAATAGAAAACAAACCTTGAACAGAGTGTTCATCTAAAGAAAATCTAGTGGTACCGAAAGAACCATTTATATTAAAGTAACGATATCCATAAAAATAGTAGAACCCGTTTTTCACCCAATTTAAAAATGCACCTTGCTCTGTATTTTTATACAAAGCAGTAGACAATAACTGCATTTTTTGCTCTGCTGGTTTAATACCTGCATGAATTGTTGTTAATTCTACAAATAGGTTACGTATATCGTTTTGTAAATTTTCTAATTCACCATCACTTAATGGCGATAAGATTAAGCAATGCACAACAGATTCAAAATGATACTCTGTTCGGTGCGTATTTTTCAAAGCGTCCAGATCAATTAAAGTGCCATCAGCAGAGCGTCTCACCCTTAGAACAGGGTGCATCATATTAATATATTTAATGTTTGCGTTTTTAAATAAATAAAGCAGGCTTCGTAAAATATAATTGTAATCTTGACTAACTATTGAAAAAAATGTCTGATGTTCTGAAGCCTGATTTTTTACAACACTAAATGTTGGAACAGAACGCGCTTCCCATTTAGAAAAGGTTATCCAAAGATTATATAAAGCTTGTGCGTAAGATTTAAATTTTGCATCTTCAGTAAGCTGGTTAAGAAATTCATTTCCCTGCATCGAAAGCATAGACTCAACAAAAGAATGAAAAAAATGTTCACCCCCAACAACAGCCATATTTTTTTGCAAATAAACTGTCATGATTTTTTTAATTAAATCAGAACGTGCTCTATCGGCTGAATTATCAATCATTAAGATATTTTATAGTATAAAGTGCTTACCATCTTAGATTATCATGCTTTAATTAAAAAAATGTAAAAATATGAATATAAACATTTTAATGTTTATATTCTTTATCACCATTGTACTTCAGTTCTTTTTTTTCATATATGATTCATAAAACGCATTCATACCTCTATCATTAAGGTATTTTTCAACAGAAGATCTTGTCATTGTCTGCATTTCTTTATCACTTGTAAGTAAATCAAAATTATGGCGCACGCTTTCAGGCAGCCCTGCAATAAACTGTTTGTTAACAAAAACTAAAGCCTGGTTGTCATAAATGCGATTTGTTAAAATGTTAATCATTGCTAACCAATATAAGGAGTCAACTTTAATATCTTTATGCTCCTTATCATCTAAGTTTAAAACAAGTTGAAAAAGACGTTTACGAGCACCTTCCCAATCTTTTTTATCAATTAACAAGTCTGCAGCCAGTTTTAAACTATTAATCGTATTTTCTTTATCGAG
>DPKF01000067.1 GCA_003542655.1 Holosporales bacterium | reverse complement strand
CTCTAGGCTTTTATTGCCCTACTTTCAAAGTAACACTTATTCCTTTATATATGGTTAACATTGAAAAATAATCCCGAATTGGGGTTTCAAGAGAATGGATATGGAAACCATATTGTTTCAAGTGGGGGAGGCCAATCTACATATCTTTATCTTCCTGTTTTGATTATCCAGTGTAACCAACTCCAAAGAAGGATTACTTCAATTTTATACCTTCTTAATTTACATGAAATTTTATTTGATTTTAAGCTAAATACGGTCTACAGTTAAAATAAATTTACTTTAAGGATAATCTCTTATGCGTCAAACACTTGTCAAATTATCAATTGCAGTTTTGCTCACAAGTTGTAGCAATAACACACAAAACGATCATGAAGATATCGCTCAGCTAAAAGATGCAAAAAATAATAAAACGTTTTTAACAGGACCTGCAGAAGTCATTCAAAAAGCACAATCACAAATGGATGGTTTAGCTAATTATATTCAAAGTTCTGGTGGCGACATTAAAAAAGTGTTTAACGAGCTAAATCAAATTAGCAGTCCGTCTGATAATTCATATTCACAAAGTTTTGTGCGGGGTATCCTCTCGGAAGATGGACGATTAACATGTATTCAAGATTATAAAGTTGCTGTTGACTTTGATCCAAGAAACATCGGGAAACATGTTAATAAATTTCATGGCATATCCTACTCTTTAGTGAATAATGCCATTAAAGAATTTGAAAAAACATCCGATAATGAAATAATGACGACCTATGCTGATTTGGAAACAGATATTAAAGATCCACAAAATCAGAAAAAATTACTATCAAAAAAATATGTACTGATGATTTATGGACGCAAAGCATTACTTGGTAACACATTAAACAAACAACAACACTCTAAATTTATGTGTTATATAGCCTATCCTGTAAAATAATTACGGAATAACACCTTTAAGAAGGGTCCTGCATCATATGATGAAGGACCCTTTTTTCTAAACTAAATCACGTTGGGTAACGACGGATAAATTTGCTTCTCCTCTTTGTTCTGCCGCAAGTAAAGCACATAGTTTTTTTTTAAATGAGTCTTTCTTATTGCTTTTTACTGAAAAAAGGGGTACAAATGAATGAAAATACTATTGTTAAAGAGTTCTAAATGGCAGTTCCAAAAAAGAAAACATCAAAATCTCGTCGCGGTATGCGTCGCTCTCATGACGGTTTAGCAGATATCACCGTTACAGAATGTAAAAACTGTGGCGAAAAGAAACGCCCACACCATGTGTGTCAAGCATGTGGACACTACAAAGGCGTTCAAATTATCAAAGTTAAAGTTAGCTAATTTTAAGCTTAGGCAGGATCATGACAATAACCATATCAGTGGATGTTATGGGGGGCGATTATGGTCCGTCTAAAATTATTCCAGGCATAAAACTTGCTTTGGTGTCTTATTTATCAGACAATGTTAAAAAAAATATTAGATTTTTATTATTTGGTGATGAACAAGCAATCAATCCATATTTACAAGATGACCCCCTACTTTCCAAGTATTGTACAGCTGTACATAAAGAATTATCAGTATCTAACTGTGAAAAACCAGCACAAACTGTTCGCTTAGGTGTAAAAACAAGCCTTGGTGCAGCCGTTAAGTCCGTTGCCAATGGAGAGGCACACGCGGTTGTGTCTTGTGCAAACACGGGCGCCTTTATGGCACTTTCAAAAATCTATATTAAAACATTTAAAAGTATATCGCGTCCTGCAATTCCTGCCTTTATACCAACAACAAAAGGCTTAGCGTTGATGCTTGATTTAGGTGCTAACATTGAATGCTCTCCCAAAATGCTCGTGCAATTTGCACTGATGGGAACGATCTATATCAAGGCCTATTTAGGTGTAAAAAATCCAACTGTTGGTATTTTAAATATTGGAACTGAAGACATGAAGGGCACTGAATCTGTTCAAGAAGCCGCACGGTTATTTAAAGCCCATAAAGATATTAATTACAAAGGTTTTATTGAGGGTAATAAAATAGCAACCGGTGAAATGGATGTTATTGTAACCGATGGCTTTACAGGAAATGTGGCATTGAAAACCCTTCAAGGGACCGCAACGCTTATCACACACCTGCTGAAAGATGCATTTTCAAATAATTTTTTTAGTAAAATTGGCTATTTTTTTTGCAAAACGTCACTCTCAAAAGCTTATAAAATTGTTGATAAGCGTTATTATAATGGTGCGCCATTTTTAGGGTTAAGAGGGATTGCTATTAAAAGCCATGGGGACAGCGATGCTGTTGGCGTTGCAAACGCAATAAAAATTGCCATTGAAATGGCTAAAAACAAATTACCCGAACGCATTGAAAAACAACTAACGATGGATACCTAAAGGTGAATCAATTTTGTTCAAAAGTACTATCTTGTGGGCATTACTTACCACAAAAATGTTTGACTAATTTTGATCTTGCAAAAGAATTAGACACATCAGATGAATGGATAACACAGCGAACGGGCATAAAACAACGCTATATTGCAGAAGGTTCAGATGAAACCACAGCACAGATGGCCTATAAAGCAGCACAACAAGCGCTAGAGATTGCAGGAATTACGTCTGACCAAGTTGATATGATTATACTAGCAACATCAACACCAGATCATGCCTTTCCAGCATCTGCTGTAAAAGTACAAGAGTTCTTAAAAGCAAATAATGCCTTTGCATTCGATATGCAGGCTGCATGCTCTGGCTTTATTTACGCCTTAAGCACAGCAGATAAGTTCATCAAAGCAGGTGCTGTTAAAAATGTGATTGTTATCGGTTCTGATCGCATGAGCAGCTTGGTGGATTGGAATGACCGAACAACAGCAGTTTTATTTGGCGATGGTGCAGGTGCTTATGTTTTGCAAGCAGCAGCTTACGAACCCGATCAGGGCATTCTTTCAACACACTTATTTTCTAGTGGTAAACAATACGAATCGCTTTATGTTGACGCTAACAAATGTGTCAGTAAACATGGCTATATCAAAATGGATGGCAAGCTAATTTATAAACATGCCATTTTAAAAATTGGTGAAGCTGTGACAACTGCCTTAAAAGCAAATAATTTATCTGTATGTGATGTTGATTGGTTTGTGCCACACCAAGCAAACCAACGTATATTAGAATCTATTTGTGATCACTTTAATATTCCGTATGAAAAAATGATTATGACAATAGCAAATCACGCAAATACATCTGCTGCAACTATTCCCCTTGCAACTTATGCTGGCATTCAAGATAAAAAAATTAAAGTGGGCAATTTACTGGTGTTAGAAGCACTTGGCGGTGGCCTTACTTGGGGATCTGCCGCCTTACGATTTGGGTAACATAGCATGAACACCAATAACCCTTTCGAACTTTTTGACTTAGAACCCTGTATTCATATGAATCGCGCACAGCTTGATAAGGCATTTCAACGTATTCAATTGCTATATCATCCAGATAAACACGCATGCCCTATAGACAAGCAGGCAGCTTTAACCTTAAGCGCTAAGATAGCTAAACAATATGCGGCCTTAAAAACACCACTAGGTTGCTTAAATGCTATTTTAAAACTACATAGCTTGGATACTATTGAAGATAAAACAAATAATGATATGGAGATCATGCAAGAAATATTCGCCATGCAAGAAAAGCTGATAGATCTAAAAGCCAAAGATGACACTGCTGGCATAAAACAACTGAGTTATGCCTTAGCAGAACGTATTGCAGCGATTGAATCCGCCTTTATGTTAGCGCATGAAAATAATAATACTTCAGAATTGAAGAAGCAAGCGATTCGTTTTTCATACTTCATAAAATTTCAAAAAAATATAGCGTAAGAAAATGAAGCATCGACCTACGTCTCACCTGTTATATAAATATTACGAAATCGTAAAAAAACCCTTGCACTGTAATATTTTCTTTTGTTATACTAAGTCTACGACTTTTTTAGAATTGCCATTGATAAATATGTTTATTTTGTATTTTGAATCACCTTTCAAAATCTTAATAACTTTCTTTAATGCAATTTTAACAAAAAAAACAAGTGAATCAGGAATACCTATCCTAACCCACTTGCTTTGACAATTGACATAGTTTTTAACATCTTACCTTGATGCAGTGATAATGAAATATGAGTCCGGGATAGACAAATTTCGTTTCACTGTGGTGAGTATAACACAATAAAAATAAAAAAACACCCCCCTCTTGTAAAAAAATTTAAAGTAATATCTTATTCATTTTCCTTCTTTCTTTCATGTCCCCCGCGGGGATATCAAATGCCTCTAAATCTAGAAAATCACATATAAAAATTTTCTTAGAATTTTACATGAAGCCTGAAGGATTATTTCACGTCTTGCCAAATTTTACGTTTTGTAAAATAAAATAATAAGGTCATGAACACTAAATAAAGCAGTGTTTCAAAACCCGCACGCTTTCTATTTTCCATCTCTGGCTCTGCAACAAAGGCCAAAAAGGCTGTTACATCTTCAGCCATTTGGCTTATTTTTGCATCCATACCATCAGCATAGACAACTTGACCATCTGTCACAAAGGGTGGCGCCATTGCAATTTTATGATCCGGAAAATAACGATTATAATGCTCTGTTTCACGCAAGTTTATACCTGGGGGCGGGTCCATATACCCCGTAAGAAGTGCTTTTACGTAATTAGCACCACCTTTACGTGCTTTTATAATTAAAGACAAATCTGGGGGAACAGCTCCATTATTAACAGATTTTGCTTGATTGTCATTTTTATAGGGCCCTGGAATAACGTCACTTGGCAGCCCCTTGCGGGTAAACATATCACCCTCTAAATTGGGGCCATCCTCAATATCATAAGAGGCAGCTAATGCTTTAATTTGAGCTTCAGTAAAACCAATAGCGGTAAGCTCTCTAAATCTAAGCAATTTAATGCCGTGACACGATGAACATATTTCTTTATAAACCTGGAAACCACGTTGTAGTTGATCGCGTTTAAATGTTCCATTCCAGCCTTCAAAACTCCATGGAATTTCAGGAACAGAATCTTGCGTACTGTGCTCAGCCTGTACGGAAAACAGAAAAAGAACCAACAAAAAAGATATGACATATTTCACTATTATATTCCCTTCGGCAAGGGCAGTACGGGTTCGTATTTATTCAAAAGTGGTAAAATCACAAAGAAATGAACAAAATAATAGAACGTCGCAAACTGCCCAATATAAAGATAAATACCTTCAGGTGGCTGGGCACCAATATAACCCAAAACAAATAAATTAATGATAAAAGGCCAATAAACAATTTTAAACCATGGTCTGTAGCGTGCCGATCGTACGGGGTGACGATCAAGCCATGGCACAATAAATAAAACAGCTATTGAGCCTATCATCGCAAGCACGCCACCCAATTTATCTGGAATAGAACGAAGAATGGCATAAAAAGGTAAAAAGTACCATTCAGGAACGATATGTGGCGGTGTGACCAATGGATTAGCTTGAATATAATTGTCAGGTTCTCCAAAAAAATTTGGTGCATAAAATACGAAAAAGGCATAAATGATAAAGAATACACTAAGACCAAAAAAATCTTTAATTGTATAATAGGGATGAAAGGGAATGGTATCCTTACCGTTTGTCTTATCAACCTCGATACCCTTAGGGTTATTAGATCCAAACTGATGTAAGCAAACTAAATGGATAACGACTAAAGCAACAATAATAAAGGGCAGTAAATAATGTAAAACAAAAAAGCGATTTAGTGTTGGATTATCCACAGAAAATCCACCCCATAACCATTGCACAATACTTTCCCCACCAGGAAAGACAGAAAACAAATTTGTAATAACGGTTGCACCCCAAAAGCTCATCTGTCCCCAAGGAAGCACGTACCCCATAAATGCAGTTGCCATCATAGCAAACAAAATAAAGACCCCCATAATCCATAAAAGTTCGCGTGGTTCTTTATAGGAGCCAAAGTACAATCCACGAAAAATATGAAGGTAAACAACAATAAAAAACATAGACGCGCCATTCATATGGATATAACGCATAAGCCAACCACCATTTACATCACGCATAATATGCTCCACACTTGCAAAAGCTAAATCTACATGTGGGGTATAATGCATGGCCAAAAAAATGCCACTTATAATCATAATGACAAGCATAATGCCAGCTATAGATCCAAAATTCCATAAATAGCTTAGATTTTTTGGTGTTTGATAATCTTTTAAATGCTCTTTTACAAACGTTACAACAGGAAGACGTTTATCAATCCAATTTAAAAAATCCATATGATTAACCTATTTTAAGCGTTGTATTTGATAACGTATACGGCGGAACAAGCAAATTTTTTGGTGCCGGGCCCGATACAATACGCCCAGATGTATCATAGATAGAACCATGACACGCACACAGCCACCCTCCCCCATCTGCTGTTGTCATATTTTTCCGCTCATTTGGGATACAGCCCAAATGTGTACAGACACCAACCACCACTAAATATTCTGGGTTAATGGCAAAACGTTCTTGGTCGGTCTCAGGATCCTTAAGCGTTTTTAAAGGTGTCGTTTGCGCCTTTTCAATTTCATCTTGCGTGCGCCGCCTGACAAAAATCGGCTTACCCCGCCAAACCACCGTTTTAGATGTACCTGGTTCCAGGTCTTTAATATCAACCTCAATAGAAGATAATGCTTTCACATCAGCAGCAGGGTTCATGCTGTTTAATACTTTAATTGCAACAGTTCCAGCACCCACACCGCCGGCTGCAATTGCAGATAATGTTAGAAAATCACGTCGTGTTTTTCCTGTTTCTACTTTTTTAGATGGTGTATGCGTCATATGCCTACAGAATAGTATAAAAATTAATTAAATATTACTTAATTGTAGCATGATTTAGCATGTACACAAACCTGGAAGTGCATGCCATGCGTTAGACCATTATGGCATTAAAATAAGAGCGTTTTTCGGGATTTTTTGTGCCTTTGCTTCAGCACATTTTATACGCAATACGCTCTTAACCCCTAATGCGGGATTATTTTTCAGTGTTAACTTTTTATAAAGAAATA
>DPKF01000069.1 GCA_003542655.1 Holosporales bacterium | reverse complement strand
GGTGAGATTCTCTAGGCTTTTATTGCCCTACTATCAAAGTAACACTTACTTTCTTTATAAAAAGTTAACGCAAAAAAAATAATCCCGAATTGGGCTACAAGGGCTTTATTGTAGGAAGACCAATCACGATTGTTATCAATCGTTAGTCCCGCGTTGGGGTTTCAAGAATGTTGATCGAAGCTTTTGTTGTTTCCAGTATTTTTTCGCCAGATGGTTGTTTTAACCCCGTTAAATAGATAAGGTCTATTTTCTCTTCAAAGGTTTTTTTGTTTTCTATAATATACCGTGCACATGACTTTTGAATGATTTTAGGTGTTTCATAAAAATGTGATGTTGCGGCCCATAAACGGAGCTCTTTAATCAGTGTGTAAAGAGATTCATATTTATACATATAGTGTTCGATATCTGCCATAGGGCATGCAAAACCAGCATGTTGCATAAGCGCTGCACCGTCAGCAATATGAATGGTTGGATGTACCCGAAGCGATACATCACTTTTATGGAGGATCTCTACCTCCATCAACTCATTTTTTAGATTTAAAAAAGACTCACCCCCCATAAAAACGGCTGTAAAAAATCCACCGGGTGTAAGGTGTGTTTTAATTTTTGATAAATAAGTTGGAACATCATTGACGGTTTGTAAATCGAAAAAACTAATAATACAGTTGTATTCTTCAAATGTTGATGCATACTGAGTTGATGCATCTTTTAAAGATATCGATTCTTTTTTTAATAAATCTCTGCATGGTCCTAAAATTAATATCTTTTCAAAAGGTTGTTTAAACCATTTTAATCGCTCACAAATTGTTCTGATGGCAGCTTGAATAAGAGGATGAGGCGGTTCTTTTCTATTTAGGTTATGGAAATTATTTTGTTCATGAAATAAGTTCATATCATTTTTTAGGTTTGATATTGTTTAAGATCTCAACAAAGTCATCTATATTTTTAAAATCTTGGTACACACTTGCAAAGCGTATGTAAGATACAATATCAATTTCGTTTAGTGATTCTAAAACCATTCCCCCAATAGTGGTGCTTTTAATTTCAGGTTCACCAAGTAATTCTAATTGCCTTGAAATGGATGTTACAAGTTTTTCTATCTGTTCGTGGGTGATTTGTCGTTTGTGAACAGATTTTAATATGGCTTTTTTAACTTTATCGCGATCAAAGGGCTGAATGCGCCCATCACGTTTTAAAACATTAAGATCGCGTAATTGAACATGTTCAAAGGTTGTAAAGCGTGAACCACACGCATCACAAACGCGCCGCCTTCGAATAGATGTTTGATCATCCGTTGTTCTAGAATCTTTAACAGCAGTATTGTGATGACTACAAAACGGACAGCGCATGTTATAGCTTTCTTATTGAACCTTTTCAAAGTATGGTGACATACCCTCAGACATATTAGCAATATACAGTTTGAATTGCCCCTTTTCATCTAGCTGAAAATAAACAGGGCACACATCATAATCGTTATAGCTTTCATCAAGGTTATTTGGTTGCATCTCAAACTCATCGCCATTCCAATGCGTTAATGGGATATTTTTTCCTTTATAGATGATATTTAATTTACCATCTTTATGGTCCACTGTTACATTTCCAAATATTTTATGTGTATAAACACCAGCATAATCATCAAAATTTCTTGGTGCAGTAGGGTAATGGAGTCTGTTTAATATGCGGTGATTTTTATTGTCTGAACGCCATTTTACTTCTGTTCCATGAATGCGTTCTAGCCAATTTATTCCTTTGAAGCCAAAGTACCAATCTAAAAATGTATATCTAATCACTTCAGGCATCAGGCTAACGCGCATAGAGCCATAATTAGATAAAATCACAATGCCAATATTTTCTGAGGGAATAAAACCAAAGTAACTACGAACACCATTGAAGCCACCCATATGCCCAAATAATTTTGTTTTCACATTTGGGCCATATTGGCTTTCGAATATACCTATATCATAAGATGTTTTTGAAAAACGCTCTTTAGCAAATTGCAGGTCATGATCTGAAATATTGGCCGCTATTTTTGGACTACGTAAAAATTCTATTGTTTCTTTTTTTAGATATTGTTTTCCATTATGCGTATAGTCACTCATTAAAAAATTCAGCCATTTTGCTGCATCTTTTATAGAAAGATTAACACCACTGCTACCAGGAAAATAATACATATGCGGCATTAAAGACTTTGTGTAGACTTTTCCATCGCGGATATCATGCGGAAAAGCAAAATTTGCCTTTTTAAAACCAAAAAATCTTGGCTTAAGTGCGTCCATGCCAACAGAGGCTTGTTCCATATTAAGAGGTTTAAAAATACGTTCATTAAATAGTTGTTCTATACTTTTGTTCGTTGCCCGTTCTACCATTATGCCTGCTAGGGCAAACATAGAATTTTGATAGGCATATTTTTCTCTAAAGGGGGCCTTAAACTTGACATATTTTAGACTTTTAATAAACTCTGTTGGTGAAAAACCCAAATGCCACATCATATCCCCTGTAAATGGGGGCAGGCCAACGCGATGTGTAATAAGATCAATAAGAGTAATTTTTTCGTTAGCCGTTTTATCTGAAAGTTCAAGTTCGGGTATATAATTATGTACCGGTGTATCCCAAGAGAGCACTTTTTCCTCAACAAGTTGTGCGATCACAAATGTTAATAATAATTTAGAGCTGGAGGCGATTTGAAAAACAGTTTCATCATTAATCGGCGTATCTGTCCCGTTTTCTTTAACTCCGAATGTTTTTGTATAAATCACCTCTCCATTTTTAATAATGGCGATTGCAAGACCAGGTGCACGATAGTCTTCTTTTATTTTCTGTATTTGCGCCTCAAACAGCGGCATAAAGCGTTGGATGTCAGCCTTTGTTTTAGCTTCTAAAGAAAGAATAAAGAAAAAAAAGAGTAAAATTATTCGAAAAAATATCATAAAAAGATTAAAAATTGACGATTTGTTAATACTTTTATCAGTATACTATCATTATGGGACAGGATAAATGTCTTTTTAATAAAATCTTCAGGCAGGAGAATAATATGTCAATCAGATCAACTTTATTAGCATGCATTACTGCTTTAGCCTGTATTGCTGTTTTAATTGCATATGTACATAAAAATACACGTTACGAAATGGTAAGTGGTCAAGACGGTGTTTATCTCTTAGACCGACAAACAACCCTCATACATCACTGTAATAAGGAAAAATGTACGTTATTAAGCCCGGAGGGCAGCAGTGTTGAAGCAATGCGTGCTTTAGCTGGCATACCATCTGTAGATTTAGTGCGTAAAGATCCCCCACAAACTTGTATGGTACCAGAAAAAAAACCAGAACCAAATTATGCAAATATAAATATTAGCTCGCTTCAAAGTCTTACACAGCCAATGCCTAGTATGAATGAAATTAAAAATAATTCTGGCGATGCATTAGGTATGGGTAAAGTCAATCAACAGGTTCAAAAACCACAGAATCCATTTCCAAACGAAAACAGTGGGGCACCAGAACCACAAGCTTCCTCTCAACAGCCAGCACCAGAAGCTGCAGCTATTCAATCAACTGAAGGTAATGGATCCAATTATGGTGAAACCCAATCAACAGAGAATCAACCAGCGCCAGAAGCTTTGAATAATCCATACGGAGAAGCAGCTTCCAACGTTGCCTCACCTGAAACAAAAGCTGAAAATAATCCATACGGCGCAGCCGCTTCCAATGGTGCCGCATCTGAGGCGGAAGCGATTAATAATCCATACGGTGCTGCCGCATCTAACGGTGCATCATCTGGTGCTGCCCCTTATCCAGCAGGTTAAAATTAAGAATAAATAACTCGATTTTTTTTACACGCTATAAAAAACACACTAGAAATGTTAGTATAGGATCACTAACGCAATCCAGACGATGTGTCATGAAAACGCAGAATACAACAATAAATTTAAAATCTCATCATAAACCAGTTTGTTTTTCTGATCATCTTGCCTATCGTTTTGTAAAGATGCTGCGATTTTTGGCAGATGTTTTTTTTGCAAAACGCTACGGTCATCGAGCAATTGTTTTAGAGACTGTCGCCGCTGTTCCCGGTATGGTTGGCGGCATGTTACAACACTTAAAATCCCTCCGTAAAATGACAGACGATGCTGGCTGGATTAAAAGATTATTAGGTGAAGCCGAAAATGAACGCATGCATTTATTAACGTTTATAAAAATTGCACACCCAACAATAATAGAACGACTTGCCGTCATTATCGTTCAAGGAATATTTTTTAGTTTATATTTTCTAATTTATGTCATCTCGTCAAAAACAGCACATCGCATTGTTGGCTATTTTGAAGAAGAGGCTGTCATCAGTTATACAGAATATTTGAATGAAATTGATGCCGGTACACATGAAAATGTTCCAGCACCAGACATCGCTATACAGTATTGGAAGTTACCAAAAGATGCAAAATTGAGGGATGTTATTTTAGCTGTTCGCGCTGATGAAGTAAATCACAGAGATGTTAACCATGGTTTTGCAAATGAACTATTAAAAAAATAAATGGTCCATGGGGAAG
>DPKF01000020.1 GCA_003542655.1 Holosporales bacterium | reverse complement strand
ACACTAAAAAATAATCCCGAATTGGTCATATGCGCAATGCTCCATGCAATAGGGTTGTTTTTTCTGGCAAGGTTTTATGAAAAATACTGTCCGTTACCCAAAGTCTGTTTAATATTGATAAATCAACAGGATTAGAAAGTACGGCGTGCGTTATAAAAGCGCTTACTGATGAAGCACCCTTTAAAAGTAAAGCTTCAGCTGCCCATATAAGGGTGGCACCGGAGTCAATAATATCATCTACAATTAAACAATGCTTTTTGGACGGGTCACCCAGCACTTCTATGCTCTCAATTTCTCCAGAAAATTTCCGTTTCTTCGTTAAGGCCATAAACGGTACATTTGTCATATCAGACAGTTCTTCCGCTCTTTTTAATCCCCCAAAATCAGGACTTACAATCAGCGTGTTTTCTTGATTAAACTCTTTTCTAATAACGCCTGCAAAAAGCGGAATTGCCGAATAATGATGAACAGGAACTGGAAAAGATTCCGCAATTTGTGGTGTGTGAAGATCTAAAATACTTAAGCTATCTATTCCAGAATTGCCAATTAAATTGCCCACTAATTTTGCAGATAAAGAAGAACCTTCGTGTATTAAACGATCCTGACGACCATAACCAAAATAAGGCATAACAACATGAATATGTGATGGAAAACTATGTTTTAAAGCATCGACCAAAATTAAAAGTTCCATCACACGATCATTCACCGGCGCGCAGCTAGAATGAATGATCGTCACAGATTTACCTTTCACACAGGTTTTAATCTGTATAAACAATTCACCATCAGGAAAACGTTTAGACATATACTCAATTGCATTGTTTGTTTTTAAATGCTGTGTCGTCGATGTAAATAAAAACAGGTTTACGTCACCTTTAAACATTTATAAATTCCAAAAGATGCATACTATTCAAGACTTATATTTCTTATCTAGCTTAAAACAGACTATATTAAAAATGTATTAATACCTACTGAGCGAGAATATTTTTTTCACGTATAAGCTTTTTTAATTTTAATAGGTCCTGCCAAAAAACGGCTTTTTGTCTTGGCGATCTTAATAAATATGCTGGGTGATAAAAAGCTAAAACAGGAATCTCGTTCTCCATATCTGCGTGCTGAAATGCGTACGGTTTGCCACGCATCTGAATAATGGTTTCTTTTGTTTTTAAAAGGGTTTTTGCAGCAACACCACCCAGTAAAATTAATATCTTTGGCTTTACAAGTGCTATATGCTTTTCAATAAACGGTAAACATTGATCAATCTCAATAGACGTTGGCGGCCGATTTCCTGGTGGGCGCCAAAAAATCATATTCGATATGTACAAATTTTCAGTCCGTGATAACCCAATAGACTTAAACATATTATCAACAAGTTGACCACTTTTACCAACAAAAGGCTTACCTTGCGCATCCTCTTCGGCACCGGGAGCCTCCCCTATGATCATAATGGGGGCATTTACAAGACCATCTGAAAATACGGTATTGGTTGCAGTCTTTCGCAAATCACAGTCATAGTAACCATCTAGCAATATTTTAAGACATGAAACTGACGTACAGGCATCAATTTGTTGCTTTATAGAATCTGTTTTTTGGGGTATTTTTGGCTTAAAAACCGTCTGAACCGCTTCCAGTTTAATAGGCGACGCTGGCATAGGGTGTTCTATAATTGGTTGAATACGCGTATGATCTATCGAAATATTTTGATAGCTATGTGTTATGCCAATAGACCCTAAATAAGCCTTAAGTTTTTTTGGATTAAGTTCAGCAATATGCGTTTGTACACATACCTGTGAATTTAGACTATTCATATTTACATAGAAAATGTTACTATAACTTCACTTATTATACAGTCTTATGCTATATAAGCAAAGAAAAGAGAAAAGATGAAAGCATTTATTAAAGAATATTGGAAATTTTTAGTCCCGTTTTTATTAGGTTTTATACTTTTTCAAATGCCTGTACCGCAGGGAATGCCTGTAAAAGCTTGGCATTTGTTTTCTATTTTTCTTCCAACCGTTCTAGCCATTATTTTAGCGCCACTGCCAATGGGTGGCGTGGCTATTATCAGCTTACTTGCCTGCACTTTAACGGATACACTTGATTTTAAAACACAAGCCTTAAAAGGCTTTTCTAATACCACATCATGGATGGTTTTAAGCGTCTTTTTTATAGCGCGTGCCTTTGTAAAAACAAACTTAGGTAATCGTCTGGCCTATTATTTTGTACAATTAATGGGTAAAAGTACGTTAGGCCTTGCTTATGGCCTTTCTTTTACAGAAGTCATCTTAGCGCCTTTTATTCCCAGCAACACAGCGCGTGCTGGCGGCATTATGCTGCCAATTTTAAAATCAGTATCTCAAGCGCTTGGTTCTGATCCAAAAAATAAAACAGAAAAACACTTGGGTGCGTATTTATTTTTTAATGCTTATAATACAAACCTTATAACAAGTGCCATGTTTTTAACGGCAGTTTCAGTTAACCCTATTATTCAAGATATAGCATTAGGTCACGGTGTTAAAATAACATGGCTAAGCTGGTTTTATGCAACATCTATACCGTGTATTGCCTGTTTAATTTTAGTGCCTTTAGTGCTGTATGTTATCTATCCACCTGAGAAAAAAGAGCTTCACGGCGCACAAAGCCTTGCTAAACAAACATTAGATGAAATGGGCGCCCTGTGTACGCAAGAATGGATTATGATAGCAACTTTTGCAGTGATGTTATTTTTATGGACGGCAGGAGAGATGCTCTGGCAGATTCATCCAGCCGTGTCAGGTTTCCTGGGTGTAAGTATTTTACTGGTTACAAAAGTACTATCTTTTGATGATATTTTAAATGAAGGGGCTGCTTGGCATACCTTTTTGTGGTTATCGGTTCTTGTGATGATATCTACTTATTTAAGTGAATTTGGCTTTATTGCATGGTTTTCTGCAAATGTGCAAACTTTTATTCAGGGTTACTCTTGCATGACAACCCTTTTGTTATGCGTTGCTGTTTTTTATTATTCCCATTATTTATTTGCAAGCCAGGTTGCCCATACAAGCGCACTATATGCCGGCATATTATCTGTTGCTTTAGCATGCGGTGCCCCACCTGTGCCTGCAATTATGGCACTTGGTATAGCTGCAAGTCTATCATCTGTTACAACCCATTATGGAACTGCTGCAGGGCCGGTTTTATTTGGCGCAAAATATGTGCCTATTGCTGACTGGTGGCGTACAGGTTTTCTCATCAGCATCTTCCACTTTATTCTTTTCTCAATAGTCGGCGGCCTTTGGTGGAAAACAATTAATCTATGGTAAATGTTTACCCATTTAACATTGATACGGCGCCTTACGCGGCATTAGAACGTATTCATGGGCTATGTTTTACAGAATCATGGGACGAAGATACTTTTGAAGCCATGTTAACGGTTTACGGAACGTACGGCGTTGCCATCACAATCAACGAAGCTCTAGAAGGATTTGTTTTATATAGACAACCATTTGATGATGCTGAAATTTTGACAATTTGCGTTAACCCAAAAAAAGAAAATCAAGGTTATGGCTCTCGTCTTATAAAAAGTATGCTGCACTATTTAAAAAAGCCTGGAAAATGTTTTTTAGAAGTCTCACCAAAAAATACTTATGCTGTTAAGCTGTATGAAAAATTTCATTTTAAAATCATTCATACCCGTAAGGATTATTATGAAATTGGTTTAGATGCTTACGTCATGATGCGAGATATCTAATTATGGTCGCAATAGCCCTTTATCAACCAGAAATTCCACAAAATACAGGCACACTTATGCGCCTTGCTGCCTGTTTTGATTTAGATTTTCATATTATCGAACCCTGTGGTTTTTTATGGCAGGATAAAAAATTATCGCGGTCTGTCATGGACTATAAAAAAATTTGCAAATTAACGCGTCATTTATCGTGGGATCATTTTCAACATTATATTCAAGATACACAAAAAAGACTTATTTTAATTGATGTGAAAGGTAAAGAATCGTGCTGGAACTTTAAATTTCAAAAAAACGATATCTTGTTACTTGGCAGCGAAAGTGTTGGCGTGCCAGATTCCTTACATACGTTAAGCCATGAAAGCCTTTATATTCCACAAAAACAAGGGCGGTCTTTAAATTTAGCAGTAGCGGCCAGTATTGTAATTGGTGAAGCATTAAGCCAGCAATAGGAAACCTGAGAATTACAGTAAACCCCCATTCGGGATTACAAAACCTTTATGGCTCGACTGAGTGTCAGCTTTTTTCATAAGGTTACATATAGCGAAAAAAAGAGAGAAGGCCAGAAGTTGTGCAGCCTAGTGGCCCTCGGTAATCAACGATAAACGCTCTGTCATTTTACAAAGAATTAGCTATAATGAGCATATAGTTATTTTCTGATGGGGTCCGCCTGGAACACCACGCAGCATCGTCCACCCCTCCGCCAACCACGAAGACACA
>DPKF01000090.1 GCA_003542655.1 Holosporales bacterium | reverse complement strand
GTTGATGAGGCATCGTTCAAGTTTAGTAAGTTACGCGCTGCTTCTATGACAACAAGTTGCATGCCAAAACAAATACCTAAAAATGGTACATTATTTTCACGTGCATAACGTATTGCTTTTATTTTGCCATCAATACCACGGAATCCAAAACCACCGGGTACAATAATGGCATGCAGATTTTTAAGTTCTGTATCAATATGCGTGTCGTCTTCAGAGTCAATCCAAACAATATTCGCTTTTATACCATTACTTAATGCCGCATGGTGTACAGATTCAACAACTGATTTATAAGCATCAGGCAGGGCCACATATTTGCCAACGATACCAATATTAACTTCTTGTTTTGATTCTGCATTAATGGCTGTTTGATTTTTTAACCATGGTGATAACTCTGGCTCTGGCGGTGTTAAATTAAAAAATTCGCATACTTGATGATCAAAGCCTTCTGCGTGATACTGTAAAGGCACTTCGTAAATATCTTTTGCATCAAGCGCTGCTATCACATTATTGCGTTCAAGGTTACAAAATAAGGAAAGTTTTTGACGTGCACTATCTGGAATAGGGCGATCACTTCTACATAATAATAAATCAGGTTGAATACCCAAGCTTAACATTTCTTTTACAGAGTGTTGTGTTGGTTTTGTTTTAAGCTCTGATGCTGTTGGAATATAAGGCATTAATGTTAAGTGCACAAAACAGGTTGCTTTGCGCCCAAGGTCATTTCGAAGTTGGCGAATGGCTTCTAAATAAGGTAGCCCTTCAATGTCACCAACGGTTCCACCAATTTCGCATAAAATAAAATCAACATCATCTGTGTTTGACGTAATAAAACTTTTTATTTCATCTGTAATATGGGGAATTACTTGAACTGTTGCCCCTAAATAGCCACCACGACGTTCTCTTGATAATACATTAGAATAAACTTGCCCTGTGGTTATATAGTCTGTTGATAGGCAATTTACATTGGTAAAGCGTTCATAATGACCAAGATCTAAATCTGTTTCCAAGCCGTCTTCTGTGACAAAAACTTCTCCATGTTGGTAGGGATTCATAGTGCCTGGGTCAATATTCAAATAAGGATCTAATTTACGAAGTTTAACCGTATAGCCACGTGATTGAAGCAATGCCCCAAGAGACGCTGATGCAATTCCTTTCCCAAGAGAAGAACTAACACCACCGGTTATAAAAATAAAACGTGTCATGATTAACCTAACCTTAAAAAATAGTTATTTCTTTTTGCGATAGCCCATTGTAAACATCAAACTGAACAAAGAAATAATGGCCATAACACAGCCATAAATATAAATCTTCTCTACACCATAATGGTCGCCAATTTGCCCAGCTAAAGTATCTGCAATAAAGGCACTGCTTGCACAAATAATATAAAAAACACCAAAACCTGTACCGCGCAAATCTTCCGGTACAGTTTCTGCAATTAGTGTTGTAAATACGTTTTGTGTAATGCCAAATTGCACACCCCACAAAAAAGCGCCAATGAAAAAAGTCGTTAACCCAGTCGCCGTTGCAAGACATAAGTCTGACAGAATAAGCATCAAAATGCCCATTGCCAGAACCCAGTAACGATTCATTCTATCGGCAATATATCCAGCTGGATAGGCAATTAGGCAATGTCCAAGATTATAGGCCACCATAACCATGGCAATATAGCGTGGTTCTAAGCTAAAGCTGCCATTTGCATGTAAAGTCATAAACGTTTCGCCAAAACGCGCTAAGAAAAAAATAGAAGCAACCAACATCAGCATCCAATAAGAACGCCCCATGCGTAATAAATTTTCCATGCGAATGGGGTGTTTACGTTTTGCTTTAGGTAATGGAATTTCAGCCGTTATAGCAGAAATTTTTTGTGTCCGTTTTTCTTTTACAAAAAAGATTAAAATGAGCAAAGAAATGACGGATGGAATACAAGCAACATAAAAAACACTTGTATAATCATCGTTTGTATATACCATCACAGCGTAGGCTAAAAAAGCACCAAATAAGCTGCCAGCTTGTGCTAATGCCCTTTTTAATCCGTAAGATTCGCCGCATCTTGATGGTGGCGCAATATCACCAACCATCGCATCACGCGGCGTGGACTGAATACCATTTCCTAGACGTTCCATAATACGGGTGATGGTAATTAAAGCAAATGTCGGAGAAATGGCAAGCAATAACCGACTAATCACGGTCAGCGCAATACCAGCAACCACAAGCGGTTTTCTACGGTCCATTTGGTCGCTAATAACGCCTGATAATAATTTTGTTAAGTAAGATGCAGCTTCAGCCATTGCTTCTAAAAAACCAATCCAAGAAAGGGAGACGCCAGCTACATTTTTTAAAAAAATACCACAATATGCATAAATCATAACGTAAGATGCACAAGCCATAAACATCATGAATCCAACCATCCAAACAGATAGGGGGATTGAGGGCTTTTCTTGTTGTGATCTTATATGGCTTGTCGTCGTAGAATGTATCATTTTCTTAATTCAGTATCTTATTTACAAACAAAAGCGGCTAATGAAAGGAAGAATGCTACATACATTCATACCCCATTTATGTGTGAAAACACAAGGAAAGAATTAAGATTTTCATTAGTTTTACTAAATATAAAATTATTATGCCAAAGAATATGTGTCCCGTGATTAATGTTCACAGACGGTTGTGGCAATTTATTTTTTTAGACTACGGATTACTGTAATGCGAGCGGTTGTAAAACTAACAAATGCTATAATAAGTGGCGTTAGTATAATAAAAATTAAATTATTACTTAATGAAAGTGTTATTGATTCTGATGAAACGAGTCCTATAGATTGGGCCAGTATAGAAAATCCATAAATTACAGGTAAAGCTAATAACGATCCAATAAAGCCACCAATTAATGTGCTTTTTAAAATTGGCATTTGATAAAGATGCGCTATATAATTATTGCGTGCCCCAATTAAACGCAAAATATCAATTACTTTTTTATTGGAGTGTACTGCTGATTTTGTAATAAGAATCATTAAGGTGACCAAGCATAAAATAATTAAACCAATAAAAATATAGGATACAAATTTTACAGCCTGACCAAAATTTTTAATTGATTGTTGCCATTTATCTTGATGGTCTACCTGTATATTTTCATGAATACTTTTTAGTTTTAGCACAGTCGCATTCAAATCGAATTTACCGCCTTGTCTTACATCAACCTCTATTAACGTGGGCAGAGGCAAAGAATCTAAGGTTGCTGAATCTGTGCTAATAAAAGGGCGTACTAACTTTTGCACCTTTTTAGCGTCCACAACATCCACACGCATGACTTGAGGGTCTGATTTAAAAACAGCTATTGTTTTCTCTAGAACAAGGCGCGCATCTTCTTTTGCTTTTTCTGTTTTTTGCTCAAAAGATAATGCATTTGTCTCGGGATTTCCATTTTCATCTAAAGAATCCATTAAGTCTATTTCGGGTGCTGGAACTTGTACCGTATAACGGTGCTTCATCTCAAAATCCCATTTAAAAAATGACCCGCCAATACTGACTGAAACCGCTATTAAAATAATAATCAGAAAGACCATTACTGAAAAAATTGCTGGGATATATCTGTAACTTAACTCTTTATCTATAGATATTTCAGAAAAATGTTTTTTTGTCATCTTACTATCCATTCATAGGGTATTGGTCTTGCTGCGAATAACTAAGCTGACCATGATAAAGTTGTAATTCAGGATAAGGAAAAGTTGAAACAATTTGCCTATTATGAGTCGCTAAAACAATAGTTGTACCTATTTTATTAAGTTCTTCAAATAGATTCATCATTTTAAATGCTGATATGTCGTCCACGTTTCCGGTTGGTTCGTCTGCTAATAAAAGCTTTGGTCTGGTGATAACTGCACGGGCTATTCCAATGCGTTGTTTTTGCCCATCAGAAAGTGTTGATGGGAATGCATCTATATGTTGGCCAAGACCAACCCAATGCAAAAGCTCTTTTGCATAAATACGCGCCTTTTTAATATCACTTCCTGCTATTTTCATGGGGAGTGCTACGTTATCTAGGGTATTTAGGTGATCAAGCAAACGACAATCTTGAAAAACAAGTCCCAGCTTTTGTCTAAAATGAGGTAATTCTTGTGCGGTTAATTTTGATAAATCTTTACCAAAAACACGAACCGTGCCACTTGTTGGTAAAACTTCTTTATAAATCAGTTTTAAAAGAGATGTTTTTCCAACGCCACTTGGCCCCGTCAAAAAATAAAACCCCCCTGCAAAAAAAGAAAAATCCAAATCAAAGCAAATTGGCGTATTTTTTGTATAGCACAAACCAACACGATCAAATCGAATAATTTCTTGTTGTTTGTTAATATTTTTCATGAGAGATAATAGTCCTTGATGACACTTCAGATCAGTGACATTATTTATGATATTGGTTACCATTATAATAAAAAGCAAAAGTATTGCGCAAGAGCAATATCAAATGAACTGCTTGTAGGTATGTATAAATTAAACCCTAATTTTGGATTAGCGTTTAAACGACAGGAAGAGAGAGCACGATATGACAAAAAAAAGCTGATCTAAAAGTAAATCAGCTTTTTTTAATATGTGCGCGCAAATATTAATTGCGTGGTATGCAAATAAATTATGCGGCAGGCGCTACAGGTGCGGCGGCAGGAGCAGCTGCTGGTTTACATTGACTGCGACACTGCTTTTTGCATTTCCGCTTTTCTCCCCTTGTTGGTTTTTGGTCACATGCTGTTCGACAGTCATGCACACATTGTTTTTGTTCTGGCGTTAATACAGGATGAGGACGGCCACCGCGAGAATATCCAGCGGTGCTAACAGATAAAATAGTGGCTGATAATAAAAACATTGCTGATAGTTTTTTCATGACGCCTTTTCAAGAGTGAAGTGCACCAAAGTGATTGAAAATTGTTATCAATTATGATTTTTTAAAGTATCGGTATATACTCCATGTGCAAACCAAGGAGAAGATACCGATGCCACAAGAATACAAACATTTGGACGCACATGCTAGGTGCATAATTTTCACCTTAAGAGCAGAAGGCTTAACCTTAAGGGCTATTGCCGCTCGCGCCAACGTACATCACACGACGATAAGTAGAGAACTAAAAAGAAATACCAATGCTCAAGGTGGTTATTGTGATAAACATGCACAAAAGGCAAGCTTATCCAGGCGTCAGAACTCTAACCCTTACGATCATCTCTTCCTCTGCAGATGTTAAAACGGTACTGCAAATATGTTTCTTACCCATTTTAGAATCTAAAACAGTGTGGCGATGTTTCCACTTGAGAACAGTTTTATGATTAATGTTATGTAAGCGTCGAAATAAACGCATCT
>DPKF01000141.1:3565-3707 GCA_003542655.1 Holosporales bacterium | reverse complement strand
TATCCACAATATCATTGATAATATTTAACAACCGGGTGCCACTTTTCTGAATAACGTCGATATACTTTTGCTGCTTTTCATTTGATGTTTCGGGTTCTTTTAATAAGTCAGTGAAACCCAAAATACTGTTCATAGGCGTTCT
>DPKF01000141.1:0-3503 GCA_003542655.1 Holosporales bacterium | reverse complement strand
TCCTTAACTGCAAGGTAATGGGTAATTTCTCCATCTTTATTAAGAATAGGACAGATTGATGCCAATTCCCAAAAAAGTTCTCCATTTTTCTTTTTATTGTGAAATTCTCCTTGCCACTCTTTACCTGAGGCTATGTTTTGCCATAGTACTTTGTACTCTTCTTTGGTTTTATCTCCAGCACTAAAAATCTTTGGATTCTGGCCAATCAATTCTGACAATTCGTAACCTGTAACTTTAAGTGTTTTAGGATTTACATATACTATATTTCCTTGTGTATCCGTAATAATATTTGAGGCTGGGCTTTGCTCAAATGCTTCTTTAAACAGTCTTATTTGCTCTTCATTTTTTTTCTTTTCGGTTATATCATGTATGATTGAATGCAAAAAGTCTTTATTGTCAAAAACAATTTTACTGCTAAAAACCTCCACATCAATAATACTTCCGTCAGCTTTTCGGTGCTTGAACTCGAATTGGATTTTTTTTAAGGCTCTTGCCTTTTCCATTTCTTTTTTTAGCTGCTCAGGCGGTAGCGCGTTGATCTGAGACAGATTCATTTGCTGCAATTCAGCAATCGTCCATCCATAAAAATTAGCTGCCGCCAAGTTGGCTTCTACAATATTTCCATTTTCAGGATTGATAATTATCTTTACTGCCGAATGGTTGTGGAAAATGTTTTTGAATTTTTCTTCACTTTCCTGCAGGGATTTCGCTGCTTGTTTTCGCACTGTGATATCATGCTGTGTCCCAAAAAGTCCTTTTATTCTGCCTTTTGAATCGTATAAGCAAATATAATCTCCTTCAATCCATATTTGTGTGCCATCGGAGCGACGCTCGGAAGTGTCAATATGTAAAATTCCCTTATCAAATAAATCTTTTATAACCTTGCGTCCCTGTTTTAAATCATGTGCAAAAAAATCATAAAGCGTGCGATTTATAAATTCATCCTCAGTCGTTAAATATTGATCTAACAAGGCTTGATTCACTTTTGTAACACGTAATTGACCTAAAACCTCATCGAGGGTTTTTTCTTTATCAATAGTATCGTCCCAAATAATTGGATGATCAGTCTCCATGAAAAAGAAACCAGTCAAAGATTGTTTAAAAAACAAGTTTAATCGTTCCTCATTTTCTATCAACGATTGCTCATTCAGATACTTTTCTGTTACATCTGAAAAAACCAAAACTACCCCGCTAATTTTACCTTCTTTATTTTTAATTGGGGCGGCACTGTCTGATATTTGATATTCTGTTCCATTTTTAGAAATTAATACCGTATGGTTAGCCAAGCCTATAATTTCTCCATTTTCCAATACTTTTTTTACCGGATTGATCACTGTTTCCCGGGTGTCGGCATTTACAATATTGAATACCTCAGCTAATGGCTTACCTGCAGCATCAATCAAAGACCAACCACATAGCTTTGCGGCAACAGGATTCATGTTAACCACCCGTCCATTCAAATCAGTGGCTATTACGCCATCTCCGATGGAGTTAAGTGTGATGTACAAATTCTCTTCACTTTGACGTAAAGATTCTTCTGCCTTATTTCGCTCGGTGATGTCACGTGCCAATGCAAGGAATAATTTTTGGCCTTTCCATTGAGCACACCCAAAGCGCACTTCCACAGGGAAAGCAGTTCCGTCTTTACGTATATGGTTACCGTAAACTGTAAATTTATGGCCTCTTTCAATCTTTACCCATTCTTTTTTCGCGCTTTTTAAATCGAAGTCTATTTCAACATCAGCAACCGACAGCTTAAGAAGTTCTTCCTTTGAATAACCCAAAGTGTCACAAGCCTGTTGATTAACTTCAATAAATTTCCCATCAAAGTCATGCACAAAAAAAGCATCTCCAGCCTGATCAATCAAAGCATTGTAAAGCATTAGGGCTTCAGTTCTGTCCTCGAGAGCCTTCTTTTGCAATGTAATGTCATTTGCCATTACATGCCTGGCTTTGCGATTATTAAATGTTATAGCGTGAGAAATAATTTCAACAAAAATGATTTCGCCATTCTTCTTCAAATGCCGCCATTCGCCTGCTAAATTGTAGGCTTGGTGTGTGAGTTCAATATCTTTTTGAAGGGCTTCAATATCTTCTTTTGGACGAATATCCTTTATAGTCATACCAAGAAATTCTTCTTTTGAATACCCATAATGACGTATGGCTGCATTATTTATATCGAGAAAACTAAGTGATTCTATGTCGTATACCCACATAGGTTGCGGATTTCTTTCGAATAAATATCGATAGCGTTCCTCATTCTCAAGCGAAGTCTTATTGGATTTGACTTTTTTGTTGGCTGATTTAAGAGCGTTTAATTCTTGCTGTAATTCTTTTAATTCAATTATAAGTTCCTCTTTGGTTTTGTCGTTGTGTCGATCCATAATATTCAAATAAAAGCCAGCAATTTTTATTTATTAATTTTAATTGGTTAATATAGGATCATTATTTACACAACAACAATCTTATACAATCAAATTTAATAAAAAAACTTATTAAATAACGTAGATTTATACAATGAAGGCATTAAATAATTTTTGTGCTTATTTGATGTGGCGATCCCTATTTCAAACTAAAAATATTTACCTCAATCATTTAAACTGGAATTTTTAGTGCTTGGTCCTGTTCATATTTTAAATTCAATTTTAAGGCGGTTTCTGCTTTACTTAATTCTGCGCCCAAATAGCCAGCATGACTTAATTGTGAAACCAGCTCGTTTTTTAAAAGGCTGAGCAAGATGGCTTCTGCGGAATGCCCTTGGATGAGGTATCCGGGTTTATTGTCTTTAAAATAATGTTTTACGGTGATTTGTTTTTTTTCTGCATCGGTGGTGATCACAAAAAATCCTTTGTGGTCATAGTCTAAAGGAATTCGCTTGCCGCCGGGTTTTAAAATTGTGAATTCGGCTTGTTCCGAAACTATTTCTGTTTGCGCTATGCCGCTATTTTTTGAGAATGGTTTTTTATTCATTTTGCTTAATTCCAACATTTTTTGATGCAATATTTCTATATTTTTTTCTTCCAAACAATCCACCAATTCAACCTGTTCCAAAAATTGGTTTATTTTTTCCGCCGATAAATTGCGCAAAACAGGATAATGGCCAACTGCATTGATAATTCTTTTTTCCTTGTCAATTCCGTTTTGAAAAAGTGATTGCAGCGCTTGCCCTGCGTGGAAAACTGGAGAATCTTTACCACAAATCAAAAGAAATCTAATATTTGGGTTGGAAACGATGTTTAAAATCATTTTTTCAATCCCCAGATTTGGTGTGTACACTTTGCCAACAATCGCCACGTTTTTCCATTGCGCTATTTGATTGATTAACGCATCGGTGGTTAAGGTGCAAACGGCTATTTGTCCGTTGGGGTTTCCAATTACATAATTGCCTGGAGCAACTGGCCATCCTATATTTTTATTGAATTTTTTAGAGACAAAAAAATCTTTCACCACACTCATTCTGTGAAAAATTTTTACAGCTGCAGGATTGTCCCCTAAATCGGAAT
>DPKF01000121.1 GCA_003542655.1 Holosporales bacterium | reverse complement strand
GGCTCATATTATATAATATATATGCCCTATGGTTGATATTGCACAATGGGGCATGCTATAAATACAAGTAAATTACTCAACTTTTAAAACCTGATTTCATGCTTTTGCAAATTGAAGAACCAAACGCACCCATTACTCCAGATAGAAAGCGATCTCAAGCTATTGGTATTGACTTGGGGACAACACATACAGTTGTTTCTTATGTTAAAGATGATCAGATTAAAACAGTTTCTATTAATGGTTGCAACCTTATGCCTTCTGTCGTTGCGTGTAATGCAACAGGGCTAATAGCAGGAAAATCGGCACAACAATGCGCGACGTGCATTTATTCTATTAAACGTAATATGCATAAACCTGCAGAAAAACTTGCCTTTGGCAAAACAACGGTTGAATTGACAGCTGCCATTTTACAGACCGCAAAGTTGGCGGCTGAAAAAACATTAAATGAGCCTATTGATGATGCCGTCATAACCGTTCCTGCCTATTTTGATGACACCCAAAGACAAGCAACAAAAGATGCAGCAAAACTGGCTGGACTTAATGTTTTGCGGTTGTTGAACGAGCCAACGGCAGCAGCTCTTGCCTATGGACTTGATAAAAAAACTGAGGGGCTTTATTTAATATACGATCTTGGTGGTGGAACGTTTGATGTTTCATTACTAAAATTTACTAAGGGTGTGTTTCAAGTTATTGCAACCAACGGCAACACAGCACTTGGCGGTGATGATATTGATCAAAAAATTATGGCGTTTTTAAAGTGGGAAAATACCTTAGACAATAAATTGAAAGCAAAAGCGTTAAAACATAAAGTGCCTTCAGAAAACAATACAATGTTTTCTAAGGATGATTTGCTGAACTTATCCGCAGACCTGGTACAAGAAACACTATCATGCTGTGATCATGTTTTAACAGATGCGAATTATAAACCGCAAGATCTTAATGGTGTCGTTTTAGTTGGTGGGTCGACACGTTTATATGGACTATCATATGCGCTTGAAAAGCATTTTAAGCAAAAACCCTACCAAGATATAGATCCAGATTTATCGATTTCGCATGGCGCAGCACTGACAGCGCATGCCTTAACGGAAGGATCCGACACCTTATTGCTAGATGTGACCCCCTTGTCTTTAGGTATGGAAATTATGGGTGGCTTAACGGAGAAAATTATCCCAAGAAATTCACCCATTCCTGTTCAAAAGGCCCAAGAATTTACAACGTACCAAGATAACCAAACAGGTCTGAAGATTCATATCGTGCAGGGTGAACGAGAAATGGTCAAAGATTGCCGTTCTTTATGCGAATTTACTTTTAGCAATATCCCACCTATGCCAGCTGGCATGGCACGCATTAGAATAACTTTTTCCCTGGACGCAGATGGTTTGTTAAGCGTGTCTGCAAAAGAAATGCATACGAATCAAGAACAGCATGTTGAGGTTAAACCTTCTTATGGCTTAACTGAAGATCAACTGTATAAAATGCTTTATGATGCACAACTTCATGCAAAAGAAGATATAATAGAGCGTTTATTGAGCGAAGCTATTGTTCAAACAAAACATCTATTAAAAATTATTTTGCATGCTATAGAAGAAGACAGAGACCTGCTGCAAGATACCGAATATCAACATATTCAAGAGCTGATCAAACAAATAAAACATAGTATTCAGATGAAAGATTATGATAGTATTAAGCAGCTTAAGGAAGAGATTTCGCAAAAGACACAAATCTTTGCAGAAAAACGCTTAGAGCGTTCTATTAGTAAGCAACTTATTAACACCACTACATAATGGGGTTTTCAAATTATGCCAAAAATTAACTTTATTCATCAAGACGGAAGCATTAAAACAATAGATGCACCAAATGGTATTTCTGTTTTAGAAGCTGCCCATATGAATGATATTGATTTAGAAGGTGCCTGTGAGGGGTCATTAGCTTGCTCTACATGCCACGTTATTGTTGACGAAGAATGGTACGAAAAATTATCTGAAATTGCAGAAGATGAAGAAGACATGTTAGACCTTGCTTTTGGTTTAACACAAACGTCACGCCTTGGGTGCCAAATTATTATGTCTGACGCGTTAGATGGCTTAACAGTGAAATTGCCCATGGCATCCAGAAATTTTTAGTTTTCGGATTATAAATAAGTTATTGTTTTATTCTGATTGCTTATTAAGAATTTGTTGACTATTGATTTTGTCAATTTCATTTTCTGGAATTGGTAGAAACCGAACGATATTTAACTTGAGTGCTTTTTGGAGCATCAATATTCCATCGTAATAGGAGTGATCAAAACTCAGTAAATAAAGTCCTTTATACCATGTAGCAATTGGATCATTATGATTAACTTTTTGTAGTTTGTTAGCAACAATATTAAGCCGATCCCACTGTTTTGTATGCGTTAAATAACTGAGATAAGGGATCATTATATCTGACCTATAGGGCAAATAGTGCAGTAATGTATTAGCCAATGCGTGCCACTTTTTAATAAAGTGATCTGTTTTTTCAACATTTGGCATATTATTACTGATGCTTGAGTATATATTCATGCTTGTTAAAAGGCTGTTTTTATTACCTTTGTAACTTGCTATCAGAACATCTGCGATTGTGATAAGTTGCTCTACACTTTGTCTTATATGATGCGTCTTTTTTGTTTCAATATCATTTATAATTTTGTCAGAAATCAAATTGGCCATTCCAGTGTGCCTAAAACCACCAAATATATGATCTGCTTTCATTAGTGGGGATTGAAAAAAATCTATAGCTTCCTCGTAATTTTGTTCTGGCTTATCAATACAGAATTTATTTGTTATGTTTAATTGACTGTATAGATGAAATGTGATTATAAACAAAAGCATGCCAGTTCCTGAAAAAACCATGAAAACCCATAGCTTTGTGCTAATCAATAAGTCTCTAAAATTTTGAATCATTATAGGCAATTTCAATACAGTGGCATTAGAGAACAGTAAAAGGGTGCTCATTAACATATAAGGCAAAGTGTTTGGCATTTGAAACCAAAAAACAAACAATACGCTTGTTGAAAGCAGAAAAATAGTTCCAACAAAAAAATCATTTTTTCTTAAACTTAAAATCATTAAATATTTAGAATAAGCAAATAGGGAAAGACCAATTAATCCAGTAGCATTAAAATATTCAAGTAAAATATTATGGCTATTAATCAGGTCTCTTGTTAAAAATTCACACGTTGGTTTCCATTGCCCTGAACTAAATATACCAAACGTACTATCAAGAAATGCATTTGAAGCAAGATTATTATGGTACGATCCCCAACCTCTTCCAAAGAAGATATCAGTAAAAAATGATGTATCCCAAGGCCGCAAGAACAAATCTAAAAAAATCATTTTTCCTAAATGCATGCGACTTTCTAATGTGGGGTAGGGTAAATGCAATAACGTAATTTCTTCTTGAAATTGATTACATAGCAAAATTCCGATCGTCATAAAAATCATCGCGCTAAACAAAATAAATGTAAGTTTACGCTGAAAAATAATTTTGGAAAAAATAGGAATGCGCAGTATGGGATATGTAATTAATCCAACGCATAGCGCATAATAAACAGTTTTGTTACAGGAATAATGTGTTACAAGAATAATAACAACAAAGCTCAATAAATAATGCATGTAATGTACATATCGTTGTTGAAAAAGTGTCCTATATTTCCATGTCATAATAATGAGACAAGGCACTAGATAACCTAGAAAATCAGCAAAAAATAAAGGCGCCCATTTCCAAGCTCTATAGTGTAAAAAGGGAGATTCTAAATTTCCAACAAGTGTAAGCGTGACCAGGATTAATGCAGACGCTATAAACGTGAAAAAAATGATCTTTTCTAATAGTTTTAATTTAATCAAAAGAATGAGCGGAGGTGCAATAAACATGAGGCTAATAATCGTAAAAATGCCATCAACTAATTGCGGGTTACCAAACCACGAAAGTAAGGGCGTGTCAATAAAGATGCTCCTAAACATTGACAATATAATAAGCGGTAATGGTGTCCATATAACGGGTAACCGCCAAAGGGCTGCGGTTAAATTAGGATATTGATAATAGAATAATAGATTCCATACACCGGCAAAAAAACCACAAAACCATAAACTTACAAAAATACTTTCAAGTTGTTCAAAAAATCCTATTCGAAATGGAGGGATTGCAGCCAAAGGAAGAAAAAAGAATACAATCAAAAGCCCTAAAGCGGAGGCAACAAACATATGACTATTAAGAATTTTCATAAAAAATAAGCATCTACTCAGTTTCCTCATAAAAAACGATGACATATTTAAATCAAAATAACAACCTAGTACAGTGTGTCCCTAATGCAACGCTTTTTTTAAAAAATAGTCACATCACTTAAAAAACAGTATAAAAATTTAAAAAAAATGGAGTTATAAAATGAAAAACAAGTTAAATTTAATGTTGCCTAGCTTGGCAATTTTGATCGCCTCCCAAGGCGCATCCCATGCAGCGTATTCTTATGGGTATGCGGCAAATGTTCCAGGAGTTGTGGTTGTTGCTCAAGCCACTGTTCAAGCTTCTGTTGCTGCGTCAGTTTCTCTTGTTGGTGGTCGTATGGCTGCAATGAGAGCACCTGCAGCACCTTCTGGCGGTTCTGCTACAGCTTCCTCCTCTTCCTCTTCCTCTTCCTCTTCTTC
>DPKF01000131.1:1636-6154 GCA_003542655.1 Holosporales bacterium | reverse complement strand
CTTCACAAGATGTCGGCAGTGACCCCTGCAAACTAGCTTTTGTATTTGGTAAGAATGAAGAACTACAAAAAAAATTATTAGGCCTGAATGGTCTAGATTTTTTCAAAGGCCTAGATCAATTAAAGAGAGATCATAAAAATGATTTATTTATTCAAATTGATGATGTATTACCAAATGATCTAAGAGAAATTGAGATAAAACCACAAAATAGTATTGAAGAAGATATTTACAACAAGGCTACATTCGTGATAGGATTTGTGTCGTATCAAACACCTGGAGATCACCGTTTTTCAGTTCAAAAGGGTGCTGATCAAATCACACTCAATTTTGGGCCAACGGCTGTTGACGTTATCGTCCCTGAACAAAAATAATTATTTTTAAGGTTATAAAAAATATGCCCGCTTTAAACCAGCAATCTGCCACAAATGTGTGGGATGCTATTACGCCAGAGCTTATTAATGACTTTGGCGATGCGGCCTTTAAAAGTTGGCTAAGTCCTTTAATATTTAACGGCATCAAGGAAGGGACCATGTCATTAAGTGCTCCTAGCCATTTTATGAAAGACTGGGTCATAGCACATTATGAAAAATCTATCTTAAAATATAGCCAAATTAATGACAGTAGCATAAAAACGCTATTCATTAATGTTGTGGCAAAAAATAACACATTAGAAATGAATCAAGAAGATCAGCTAAAAAAATCCTCATTCACAAAAATCTCTGCCATTAAAAATAATGACCTTTTCTCTGAAGCGGATTTTATAGCATCTTTAGATCCCCGCTATACATTTGATAATTTTGTGGTTGCAAAGTCTAACGAACTGGCCTACGCAGCATCTATGCGGGTTACAGAATCAGATCAACCAATTTATAACCCCTTATTTTTACATGGTGGTGTTGGTCTTGGTAAAACACACTTAATGCATGCAATTGCTTGGCAAATACATAAAAATCACAAAGAAAAGCGTGTTGTTTATCTATCGGCTGAAAAATTTATGTATTCCTTCATTAAAGCGCTACGCTTAAAAGATGCCGCTTCTTTTAAAGAAAGCTTACGCAATGTTGATGTCTTAATGATTGATGATGTACAGTTCATTGGCGGAAAAGACACAACCCAAGAAGAATTTTTTCACACCTTTAACGCCTTAGTTGACCAAAAAAAGCAAGTTATCATCTCTGCAGACAAATCCCCAACAGATTTAGAAAAAATTGGAGACCGCCTAAAATCAAGGCTTTCTTGGGGGTTGGTTGCTGATATTCACCCAACCACTTATGAACTGCGCCTTGGCATTTTGCAATCTAAAGTGGAAGCCATGAATATGGAAGTTGACCCACAAGTTTTGGAATTTTTAGCCTTCAAAATTACGTCTAATGTTAGAGAACTAGAAGGCGCCCTAAACCGTATTATTGCGCATGCAACGCTTATAGGCCGCACGATTACAATTGATACAACCCAAGAAGTTCTTCGTGATGTGTTGCGTTCTAACGAAAAACGCTTAACCATTGATGATATTCAACGCCGTGTTTGCGAATTTTACCAAATTAAAGTTTCTGAAATGCTATCCTCAAAACGAACAAAGAATATTACAAAACCACGCCATGTTGCCATGTATTTAAGTAAAAACATGACAACCAAATCATTACCAGAAATTGGCAAAAGTTTTGGCGGCAAAGATCATACATCTGTTTTGCATTCCGTTAGAAAAATAGCTAAACAAATTCAAGATGATAACGACCTGATGAAAGAAATTAATACATTACAGGAATCTTTACGTTAATGTATTGACTAATCCTAAAAGGTACAATAGACTGACGACAGTTAAAACTTTTATTTAGGAACAATATATGAAATTAAACTATTTCACATTATTTGCAGCATGCACAAGCATTGCTTTTTCAACAGCACCATCTTCTATTAATGGTGTACACACCCCTCAAGATTTTGAAGCATATCAACCTGGTTGGTATCAAGATGGAGAAACAGATCCAGCAACACACCTTACAAAATTTAAAAGCCCCGACGGATATCACATTATGCACTGTGCTATACCTCATCAGCCATGTGCAGAAACACTATATTGCAATTTAGAGAACAATTTAACTGTGCATAAAATGCGCATTGAAATGAGAGTAGGTCAGCCACCACAGATTGTTTATTATGCGATGCTAAAGGATGAAAAATTGGCTGTCATGATTGAAATACTTAATAAGGCACAATCAGTAATAAGAATTTTAGCTAACGAAGTTAGAAGTGAATATATAACTGAACGTGCTTTGGCACTTTATGCGATTGCTGCTAAACGCCTAGCCATTAAACGTGATGATGATGACATATCTTATAAAGTATCTATTCACCTAAACATCGGTCTCCGTCAAGTAGAGGAACAAATCGCACAACAGCTTGCAGGCATAGTTCAAGCAAAACAATTTAAGAAGAACATTAATATTATAGATTCTTTTCGCTAAAAGATAGCCTGTTTTACAACCTGAAACGTCACCCTGAAAAGGCGTGACGCTTTTTTTTATATTTATTATTTTCTTGATTTTTGACTAAAAATTACGCACCATAAAATGGTTACAGTTGCTATGCGAAAAGAGTATATGACCATAAAATCAGACAGATGGATCCGGGAACAATCGTTAAATAAACAAATGATTTTACCCTTTGTAGAAGCGCAAAAATCTGACGGGATTGTATCTTATGGACTTTCTTCTTACGGATATGATGCACGTGTTGCACCAGAGTTTAAAATATTTACCAACGTTGATAGTGCGATTGTTGATCCAAAAAATTTTACGATGAACAGTTTTGTTGAGCGCAATAGTGATGTTTGCATCATTCCACCTAATAGTTTTGCTTTAGGTCGCACTGTTGAATATTTTAAAATTCCACGTGATACCCTAGTTCTTTGTCTAGGAAAATCTACTTATGCTAGGTGTGGAATTATCGTAAATGTTACCCCACTTGAACCAGAATGGGAAGGTCATGTGACATTAGAATTTTCAAACACAACACCCCTTCCAGCAAAAATTTATGCCAACGAAGGCGTGTGTCAATTTTTGTTTTTCCAATCAGATGAAAATTGTGAAATTTCTTATAAAGATCGGGCTGGGAAATATATGCAACAAACAGGGGTTACTCTACCAAGAATTAATTCAAAAATAGAGGTTTAATATGCAAGATAAATGCGCAAAATTTATATCACAATTAGGGTTAGGCCTTTCTTTAGCAGCTGGCTTAGTGGCCAGCACATGGATTGTCAGCACGTCATACACAGAAAAAAATAGTCATATCACTGTGCGTGGGTATGCTGAACAAAACATCATATCTGAAAATGCAAGTTGGTCAGGTCGTATAGAGATCAGACAAAAAAGTCTTGAAGAATCTTACAAAGAACTGGCGAAACAAATGAAAGAATTTGCGAGCCTTGCTCAAGAAAATGGATTTGAAACACAATCAATACAATGGGGCGATACGCACAAGTATGAAACTTATAAGAAAGAGGTTGGAGAAAAGGGTTCATTTCAGACCAATGAAATTGAATATTATAATCTATCAAAACATGTAGAAATAGAGTCAACAAATATAGCGAATATCAAAGATTTTTCTGATAAAATTGATGACTTTAACAGACAAGGTAATAGCATGATTTCTCGTGGAGCGCGGTATTACTACCCTTATGAAAAGCTTGAAAAACTGAAGCTTGATCTGTTGGCAAAAGCAACAGACAACGCCTATTTACGCGCTGTTGAATTTGCCAAAAATAGTAAAAGTAGGGTTGGAAAATTAATGAATGCTCAACAAGGGGTTTTTCAAGTGGTAGCACCAAACTCTACAGTATCGTCTTACGATCAATATGATACAAGCGCTATTAATAAAATTGTGCGCATTGCTGTAACGCTTGTCTATAAAGTTTCTTAAAACAAGCCATAACGCCAGGTTATTTTTGGCGCCTGACATGAACATAAAAGGCGCCAAGCCCCCCATCCTTATTTAACGCTTGTGCATACGATACAACCCACTGTGGATTGCGATCAAACCATTGCATGGTAAAATTGCGCAGTGTGCCTAGGGCATAATCATCATTATATTGAACGTCTTCTGATGGCTGTCCTTTGCCTGTTATCACAAGAACTGTTGTATTTCCTATACATGCAGCCTTTACAAAAAAATGTTGTAGTTTTTGTTCTGCCTTGGCGCATGTCATACCATGCAAGTCTATTCGTGCCTGAATTTGTTTTTTTTTAAAGGCAGAGGCTGCTTCTTTTTGCGTCTTTAAAAGTCGCTGATTAAAGGTTTGTTGAAAAGCAATACGCTCAAGCATATCAGATTCTGAAAGCACCATAATATGAACAGGGCGACTTAAGACGACAACTCTATTTTTCTTTTTAATGGGTTTTATTTTATTTTTTACTGCATTCCACAGCTCAGCATCATCGTCTATCATATTTTTACACTTACGTATGCCCCCTCTGGGGCAAAGATATAAAACGCTTTGGAGCGGGTGATGGGAATCGA
>DPKF01000131.1:1202-1616 GCA_003542655.1 Holosporales bacterium | reverse complement strand
CCTTTAACCACTCGGCCACCCTTCCATCGTATATCTATTTATACAAAATTTTGCACTTTCATGCAAGAAATTCTTTCCTGAATACCATATTTTTTATCTAAACAGCCGATCCACGCAGCAAGCCCCACTGTCTTAAGGTCGGCGCGACCAAACACAAAGTGTACTGACGATATTATCTTTCGACTTTTCCAGAAATACCTGTGGAAAGCGCTTCATCTATAGGGCAAGCCACATGGGTTTATGTACGTATAAAAAACCCGCTAACCTTAGGCTAACGGGCCTTTAAACATTTAGAGCCAAATTGATTTTAACTTAACCATTCCTCTTCTGGCTCACCTTCTTCGTCATCACCCTCGAGACCAACAGATTCAGCGTCATCTTCTGCAGGTGCAGCGTCTTCTTCATCATCAGCAG
>DPKF01000131.1:0-1071 GCA_003542655.1 Holosporales bacterium | reverse complement strand
CAGCGTCATCTTCTGCAGGCGCAGCTTCTTCTTCATCAACAGCATCATCTTCTGCAGGTGCAGCTTCTCCAGCTCCGGATTCCTTTTTAAGATAAGCCTCTTGACGCGCTTGTATTGTCTTTGCATTCTCTACCAACGTTTCCAAATTGGCATTGCCAAGTTTTGTCAATTTATCACCAGCAGCAACAATATAGCTTGTCATGATTGGATGTTCTGTAATCCCTGTTTTTGCATCATTATTGCTAATACAAGAAATAATACCCGCCATATGTTTTTGCCACCTTGGCAGCGCATCTGGGTTTGCAAGAATTGTTTTAATTGCATTGATACCATCCTCATGCTGCCATACTTCTGTCATGGCTTTATCACAGATTTTATAAGCAGCTGGCGCCATTAAACCTGATGGCACTTTCAATGCGTTAAAGGCATCTTCCACAGAATTTTGACGCCCATGTTCAACGCCGGCTGCACTTGCAACTTTACAAACGGCCACAACACTTTCCATTTTACTTTTTACAGCAAACACGGCAAGTCCACCAGTGCTGCAACCTTCAGCTAGTAAGGCAACAGATTTTGGATTTGCAACTTTGCCACTTTTACCAATGGAAACCCCTTTTAAAATAATACCAAAGTGTTTATCAAAACCGTCTTTATCAAGTTTGAACCATTTTGTTAAGTGTTCAAAATTATTAGCATCGCTAAGTTTTGCAACAACCGCTGTTGGAAAACCAACCCAGCCCAAACGATTGGATGGTACACCCAAGGCTTTTTTGGCCTCAGCCACTACATTAGAATTACCAATATTTACTGATGTTTTTTTAGAAGCTTTACAAAGTAAATGGAATTTTTTCAGCAAGTTACCAACTTTTGTTTTTTGGTATTTCTGAAGAGACGCCAACTTACAGGCTTTATCTGCTTCGCCAAATTTTGCAGACAAAATTTTATTAAAATTAACATCTGCTTCCTGAACCGCACATTTGCCAAGCCTATCAACATATTCAAAAACACGTTTGCCATTTTTAGTCGCCTGTGCTTTTGCTTGCGCGGAAACATCTTTGGCATCTAAGGCAT
>DPKF01000115.1:7896-20038 GCA_003542655.1 Holosporales bacterium | reverse complement strand
AATAATAACGTTTTAATCCCGAATTAGGGTTACAATAATTACAGATCATTATTGATTTTATCAATCATCTCGCTATCCATGGTATCTTCTGTTATAGGAAGCGCCTGGTAAAAAAACGATTTCATCTTATCTATCATTCTTTTCCACAGACTAGCATTATTTTTTTTATGCGCATCGATTAAATAATTACTCTGCAATACTTCAAATTTTCTGTCAATTTTTTCTAAAACATCTGTTGTTTTAATATGGCCTTTATATCTTGTGCCAAGTGTCCTCACCATTGCGTTTAAAAGTTTTTCAGATATTTGATTGACAAAAAACTGATCAATAAACGGTTCTAATTGCTCCGGACTATTCAACGTATTAAGTTCTTGAATAAAAGGGGATATTTCTTGTGTCACGTTATCATCTTCCACTGTATTAAAATCAATATTATAGCGCACTTTAATTGTTTTTAAGTGGACCTCATATGCGTCTACCCATTTTTGATTTTGAATACGGGCATCTTTTATAGTGTGTAGATATTTTAACGATAGTTCACTTTGTATATCTGGTGCATAATGATAAATTGATACATTTTCTATTGAAAGTTTAAAAATCTGCTTTATAGCATCTGGCTGCGCTAAAAAAGCAATATATAAGGGTTTTACTTTTTCAAATATTTTAAAAGTTTTAGATTGAATATTACTTTTTTTAATTGTCACCTTTTGAAATTGAAGGTTATGCATAGCAGGAAAATCATTAATGGTTTTTTTGAATGCAAATTGATGTATAATAAGTCCAAAAAAAACCAATATTAATAAAATAAGATAAGGAAACCAGTTGTTTTTTTTGATTTTCTTCTGCTTCTTCATCAGTCTTTACCATAATAGGTTTTCTATTGTTATTGTATCTTTGTAAAAATGAACAAATGGTAAAGACAAAAAAATAACATCATTTTTATATCCAATTATTATCTTCCTCCTGCAGCAATAAGGTTAACATATTAATGATTTTTTTTTGTTTTCTATGACATTTAATACTTGAGAACAGATGCATTGATTTCTGATAAAACTCAGCATTGCTGTCCTTTTTAGGTATAAAGGTTTCTTCTTTTAAAAAATTATTACTGTTCGTTTCATAGCCAATAAAAAGGTCTGCTATATTAAATTTTAAAATTTTTGAAAATTCTATTAATTTTGAAGTTGATACTTTATTTTGACCATTTTCATATTTTTGCAATTGTTGAATACTAATACCCATTTGTTCTGCAATATATTTCTGCGTTAAGTTTAACTGCTTTCGTCGTTTTTTTATTACACAACTTATATGAAGCTCGATTGGTATATCACTAGAGGAATTTTTAGTCATAAGAAAACAAAATATTTAGTTTGCTAAAAGTATAGCATACTAAATTGCATTTTAATAAATTTTTAATTGATTTTTTATATTTAGGAATAAAATTTTATCTGGTACGTTAAATAGAATGACAGGATAAGTGAATTTGTATGAAAAATAAAATACCGCAGCATGTTGCAATTATTATGGATGGTAATGGACGTTGGGCCAAGGAGCGTAAATTACCATTAGCAGCTGGGCACAAAAAGGGCGCTGATACTGCTTATGCTATTTCAAAATGTGCCCATGAATTGGGCATTAAGTGGCTTACATTGTATACATTTTCAACAGAAAATTGGAAACGCCCTGATTCTTGGCTGGCTGATTATAATAAACTTTTACAATGGTATTTGAATAATGAAATAAAACAACTTGTTAGCAATAATACAAAATTACATATTATTGGTGATGTTTCCAGATTTTCAACTTCAATACAAAATGGATTATCAAAAGCACTGCAAGATACACAAAATTGCACGGGACTTAATTTGGTTCTCGCCTTAAATTATGGTGCGCGTGACGAAATAACAATTGCGATGCAGAATATCGCAAAACAGATTCAAGATAAAAAAATAGCTGTAACTGATATTACAACAGAAACAATATCACAATTTTTATACACAAAAGATATACCTGATCCCGATCTTGTTATACGTACAAGTGGTGAACAACGCATTAGTAATTATTTACTTTGGCAAATTGCCTATAGTGAATTTAAGTTTACTGAAAAATTATGGCCAGATTATACGGCTAAAGATTTTATTGAAGACGTGTTAGACTATCAAAAAAGAGAACGTCGTTATGGGCAATACACAGATGCTGAATAAACAAAACCTAATCACAAGAATGATATCATCAATTTGTATGATACTAGCATTATGGGGTGTTTTAACGGCTGGTGGATATTATATCACAAGCACTTTGCTAATTTTGACAATCATCATGTTGTCAGAACTCCTTATTATGTTTAAAAAATCGCAGCGTTTGGGCTTGATAACCCCTATATCACTTATATTCATATTTGGTTTTTACATTTGTCTTTCAATGGTTTCTTGGAACGCCATCTATATTAAAAGTGGTATAAATGCCGTTATATGGCTTGTTTTGTTGGTTGCTGCTAATGATTCTGGTGCCTATATTATTGGAAAAACTTTTAAAGGTCCAAAGCTTGTTCCGTCAATTAGTCCCGGGAAAACATGGTCTGGTTTTTTTGGCGGTATTATTATCGGTACAACCGTTTCTTACTTCTCCGCACAATGCTTAATTGGTTCCATTCAGGGCAAATTTATACTAAACAGTATCTGGTTCTTTTTTATCTGTTTATGTCTTTCTTTATTCTCCCATCTGGGCGATTTGTTTGAATCAGCCATTAAGCGGTTCTATGGCGTTAAAGATTCTGGATCTTTAATACCAGGACATGGTGGCGTTTTAGATAGAATGGATAGCTATTTAATTACCAGTTTACTCGCACGATTTTTCTTTTTTTAAACCATAAGGTATGACATTTTTATGACAAAAAATATAAGCGCAACACCAGAAATTTCTATCGTTATTCCTGTATATAATGAAGAAGCCGGGCTTAAAGACCTTTTCACAAGGTTAATGGGCGCCTTAAACAAAATAGGCAGATCCTTTGAAGTGCTTTTCACAAACGATGGTAGTGTGGATAAATCGTATGATATGCTAAAAGCATTTCAAACGCAGCATCCCGATACTGTGCGCGTGATTGATTTCTTGGGAAATTACGGCCAGCATATGGCAATCATCGCAGCTTTTGAGCGCACAAAGGGTAATGTTATTATCACCTTAGATGCAGACCTTCAAAATCCCCCTGAAGAAATATACAAGCTTCTTGATCAATTTGACGCTGGGTATGATTATGTGGGTAGCTATCGTGCAAACAGACAGGATAATTTTTTTAGAAAGTATGTATCCCGTTTTATTAATTGGGGGCGTGAAAAAATTACACATATCAAAATGAAAGATCAGGGATGTATGCTGCGTGCATACTCTCGTAATATTATTGATAAAATTGTCGAAAGCAAAGAATCCTCAACATTTATTCCAGCACTTGCATTTCACTTTGCGCAAAATCCAACAGAAGTTGAAGTGCGACATGATGAACGTGCCTATGGAGAATCTAAATACAGCCTGTATATGCTGGCACGTTTAAACTTTGATTTAGTAACAGGCTTTTCTTTAGTTCCACTACAGATTTTCACATTATTTGGTATTTTAATATCAGGTATTTCAGGATTGTTTTCCCTTTATATGATAGGACGCAGGTTATATTGCGGACCCGAACTTGAGGGTGGGTTCACCTTGTTAACCATCGTATTTTTCTTACTCAGTGTTTTAATTTTAGGTGTTGGTTTAATTGGAGAATATGTAGGTCGTATATTTCAATCCGTCAGTCATCGTCCCCGTTATGTAATTCGCAGCATTTTAGAAAAAAAATAATTGCTCTAAAATACGCTAGTCTGTCATAAAACAGGGATTACCTTTTAACAGCACATCCTATGTAATTTGTATTTAAAGAAGAAGTTAAATGCCATTCTTGCTTTAGGGGGTGAAAATCAATCCCTTTTAGATCTGCAAAATAAAAACCACCTTCACGTAGAGTGTGCGCTATTTCTGCTGGCGTTAAAAACCGCTTCCAATCATGCGTTCCTGTTGGCACCCACTTTAATATATTTTCAGCCAATACAATTGCTTTTAAGTAAGACATAAAAGTACGGTTTAAGGTTGAAATAAACAGAACACCATCGCTTTTTAAAAGCTCCATACAACTTTGTAAAAAACGATCCACATTATCCACATGTTCGATAACTTCAAGGGCGCAGACAACGTCATATTTCTTAGATTTTTTAAGCGTATCTTCAATGCTTGATAACTGATAATCAATGCTTAATTTTTGTTCTGCAGCATGATTTACAGCCGCTTTTAAAAAATGATCGCTGGCGTCAATACCCGTTACATGTGCGCCAAGGCGCGCCAATGGTTCCGATAATAACCCTGGCCCACAGCCCACATCCAAAATACTTAATTCTTTATAAGGCTGTCCAGAATCAGTATCTAATTTTTTAATACGTGTTAAATGATCTTTTATAAAACTAAGGCGCACAGGGTTTAATTGGTGCAGTGGTTTTAAGGGGCCATTTTCATCCCAAGGGTTACCTGCATAGTCATTAAAGGTGTTAACCTGTTCAACATTAACTGTGGCAGCTTCAGGCATAACACTTGCAACAGATTCAACGATGGGTGCTTCTACTTTTACCGTTTTTGTTTTCGAAACAGCTTTTGTATTCGATTTTTTTACAGCTATTTTTTTAGAAGATTTTGCTTTTTTTTCCATTTTCACTTGAAACTCTAAATAAATATAACTTAACCTTAGCTCATAACAATTAAGAAGACGAGAAAAATGTCATTAAAAATTATGGAAGGTAAACGCGGTATTATTATGGGGCTTGCGAATGATCGCTCCCTTGCTTATGGTATTGCACAAAAACTATACGAACATGGTGCTGAAATTGCCTTTGCATACCAAGCAGAAGCATTAAAATCCCGTGTAGAACCAATTGCTAAAAGTTTTGGATCAGATTTTTTAATTGAATGTGATGTATCAAAAGACGGTGATATTCAAAAAATGTTTGATGTGCTAAAGGCAAAATGGGGCAAAATAGATTTTGTGGTTCATGCTTTGGCCTTTTCTGATAAAAACGAATTAAAGGGCCCTTATTATAATACGTCTAAGGCAAATTTTTTAAATGCCTTAAATATTTCCTGCTATTCCTTTACTGAAACATGCCGTTGCGCAATGGATGTTATGAATAAAGATGGTGCCCTTATCACCCTTACGTATTACGGCGCTGAAAAAGTAATGCCAAATTATAATGTTATGGGTGTGGCAAAGTCCGCACTAGAATGCAGCGTGCGCTATTTAGCAAATGATATGGGGCCACATGGCATTCGCGTTAATGCATTATCTTCAGGACCTGTACGCACCCTTGCGGCATCTGGAATTAGCGATTTTCGCGCCATGTTGAAATGGACAGAATCAAACGCCCCCCTTCGCCGAAATACTACGTTAGAAGATGTTGGTGGTGCCGGTCTCTATCTATTAAGCCAACTATCAAGTGGTGTGACCGGTGAAACACACTATGTTGATTCTGGTTATAACATTATTGGTATGAAATCATTAGATGATGAAGAATAACTAAATAAAAAACATACTTGTTGAAAAAAGGTGAATAACTATGTGCATAACAAAAAAACTGAAAATTATGCAACTTTCAACATTTTTTATACACCAAACATTCACAAGGGTGTTTTTTCTTCACAGGTTTGTGGAAAAGAATATCCTTAATTTTTTTCCACAAGTTTTCAACACGCGCACTTACCCAACACATTTTTTTGTACTAATATAAAATTTGTGCAACCTCCATTGGCTTTGTTTTTATGTTTCGTTTTTTTCTTTTTTTATGTATTTTTGTCGCCTCACTACAAGCAAAAATCCTAAACACAACAACACTTACCTTAAAAAACGGCCTTCAAGTTGTTTTAGTTCAAAACAAAATGGCGCCAGTTGTTAGTGTGGGCGTTCTTTATAATGTTGGCACAGCAGATGACCCTGCTACAGAGGTTGGTTTATCTCACTTTTTAGAACACATGATGTTCAAAGGAACCAGACGATTCAAAGAAAACGCCTACGCTGAAAATATTAAAAAACTTGGCGGATCGCACAACGCATACACATCTTACGACCTCACACACTATATATCTGATGTACCGATAGAAGGGCTTCCTCTTGTTCTAGATATGGAAGCTGATCGCATGATAAACCTTAATTTTGATAATGAAAAACATTTAATACCAGAGCAAAAAGTTGTTCATCAAGAACGCCTAATGCGTATGGAAAATAGTCCATTTTCTGAAGCAATCGAGGCCTATCTCAAAGCTTGCTACTGGTACAGCCCATATGGCGTTCCACCTATTGGCTACCCACATCATATAGACGCATACACCCATAAATCTGTTATGGATCATTATAAAAAATGGTACACACCCAATAATGCATCGCTTATTATTGTTGGAGATATTAGTGAAAAAGAAACAACAGAACTGGTTAAAAAATATTTTGATCCCATCAAACCACGCAGTAAACCAGTACGAAAACGCCCACAAGAACCGGGCCATAATGGTGTCACGATCTCTCTTTCACAAGAAAACAAGCGTAGCGCTAATACCATTATTTACTACAGCTACAGAATTCCAGCCTTTTATAAAATGCTTGATAATGAGTTTGAAGCACTTCTAATTTTTGAGCATATATTTGGATCAAGTAGCACCAGCCCACTTTATAAAGAGCTGATTATAGAAAAAAAACTAGCGCTGGATTTAGGGGTTTCCGGTGTAGATTACGCTATCGATGATACCTATATAAACATAAACGCCACATTATCACCTGATCAGTGTTTACGCACATTTCAGCAAAATCTAACACCCACACTAAGAGCGTTTATAAAAAAAACACTTAGTGAAGAACACATCACACAAGCAAAAAAAGAAATTATAAACTCAAAAATATTCATCAAAGATAATCGTGCAGGTATTAGATCTTTGTTTGATGCCCTGTCTTATGGTGTTTCAGTTAATAATATTATCACCAGTGATGAACGGTTAAACACGGTCACACTGCAACAAGTTAAAGATGTTTATAAAAAATACCTGGACAAAAAACCAGATATTACCCTTCATTTACATAGCCCAAAAAACAAAAAGCTCAACACAGAGCTAACTCAGAAAAAACAAGAAACATCCTTTTTCCACAGGGTTAAATCTCTTTTTATAAAGGGTTCTTAATCTGTGGAAAACCTGTGAATTTTTTACTTTTCCACAAATCCACAGGCCCTACCACCATAACTACCTTATAATATATATAATTAGATTTTAGAAAGAATTTCTCTTTTCTAATTTTTAACCAATCTTGAGAAATGGTAAATAATATGCTATAGTTTTAAGCATGCGGCCATGGTGGAATTGGTAGACACGCAGCCTTGAGGTGGCTGTGGCGAAAGCTGTGGAAGTTCGAGTCTTCTTGGCCGCACCACAAGACGTATTCTTATCAAGGATCAAGATGGATTTTTACTTTCCTATCGCAGATATCGCGTTCAACCCACTGTGGATTTTCTTACTTGGTTTGAGTGTTGGTTTTGTATCAGGAATGTTGGGTATAGGTACAGGAATTTTAATTACCCCTATTTTAATATTACTTGGATTTCCATCACGCATTGCATTAGCCTCTCAATTAAATGCAGCCATAGGTGCAAATTTTGCTGGTTTTTTGGGGTATTGGCGAAAGCAAGATGTTGATTTTGCACTTGGTGGGTATCTGGTTGTTGGCAGTTTGACTGGCGCGTTAACTGAGTTTTTCTTTTTAAGATGGCTGTATAATGTTGCCGCATCTTACGGGGTTTTAAAAACAACAACCGCCATTGTTTTGATCCTCTTGGGGTTCAATATGTTTTATCAGGCGATACGCACCCTATTAACAAATGACCTTGTCAAAGAATCGGTTAGTATGAAGAGGTGGATGATTTATATCCCTTATCATCGAATTTTTATTAGAACACGAACAGAAATTAGTATTTTAATACCCCTAGCTGTGGGGTTTTTATCCGGCATTGTAACAACGTCCCTCGGTGGGGGAATTAATACAATTCTTATACCCTTTTTGACATATCTTATTGGACGTGCTTCACCATCTGTAACAGGAACAAGCTTTTTTGTTTCTTTTATTGTTTGTTTATCTGTGACGTTTTTGCACGGATTAGGAACAGCACCGGTGGATATGTTGCTCGTGTGTTTGCTTACTGTTTCTTCTGCTGTGGGGTTAAAATTAGGGGGGTATACGGGGGCTTTCGTTTCACGGATATGGTTGGGAACACTTGGTGGCATTGTTATATTTTGTCTTGGTGTTAAAAATATTTTAGCCGTGATCGAACTGGGTGGGCGGCGAACAAAGGTGATTTTGGATGATGGTGTGCGTCACTATTTACAAGATTTAGTTTCTGTTATGGGTGATCGCTTAGGTTGGTTGTCTCAAAAAGTTTTAATTTTTGCGCATCTTGATCCTGTTATTTATTCTGCCACATGTGTTTGCTTAACAATTTTTCTAGCCTATGTTACAGATAAGATTATGCATTCTTTTTTATATGGCCGGAACCATGGTTAATTCTATGAAAAAAATAATAGCTTGTTTTTTTGTTGTTAGTATCGCTGGCGTATTTTTCGCTCCAGGGCGGCGAACGGAATATGTAAATGTTTACAATTGGTACAGAATGCTACCAAGGCCAATTATCGACCAGTTTGAAAAAGAAACCGGTATTAATGTTCGATATGATGTTTTTGATAATAATGAAGTTTTAGAAGCAAAGCTTTTGGCCACAAACAGTGGTTATGATGTGGTGTTTCCATCGGCAAGCCCATATGTAGCCCATCAACTAGAAGCCGGTATCTACACCCCCTTAAATAAAGACATGATCCCTAATATTAAGTACGTTGATCCCTTTTTTCTGGAACAGATGAAAAAAGTAGATCCCTCTTTGCAATATGCTATCCCCTATGTTTGGGGAACAACAGGTTTGTTATACGATGAGGATGCTGTTGCTCATCTGTTTAATAAAGACGTTTTAAATAGCTCTGGTCTCATTTTTGATTTAGAAAATGTTTCTAAGGTCTCTCATTTGGGGGTTGCTCTTTTGGAAGAGAGTGTTGATGTTTTCCCTATGGTTATGTGGTTTTTGGGATTGGATCCTTCTTGTAAAAGTTCAGATGGGTTAAATAAGGCAAGGGCACTTTTGCTACAAATACGCCCCCATATTAAAAGGTTTTCAGGGGATAGAATGTCAAGTGACCTTTTATCTGGGGATTTGGTCTTGGCTCAATTTTGGTCTGGCGACGCTTATGGAACAATTTTAGCTGGAAAAAAAATGGGAAAAAACTTTCGCTATACAATTCCTAAGGAGGGGACAACTTTGTGGATAGATGTTATGGCAATACCTGTTGGAGCGCCAAATATGAAAAATGCATATAAGTTTGTTAACTTTATGTTGCGACCCGATATTGCTGCACAGTTATCAAATGCCACATATGCGACGACGACCGTTACAGAATCAAGATCCCATATTAATAAAGAGTTACTTCAAGTAAAGTTTTTGTATCCAGATGCTAATGTGATGTCATCTCTGCAGCTTGATACGCCCTCTTTGGGAGAATCTGGTCGTGAGTATGATAAAGAGCGTTTACGTATATGGGCAAAGGTTAAGCAGGCACGTTTTTAATAGGGTGACCGGAAGCTTTATTATTATTTCTTTTCTCGAATTTTGTTTACAAAGTCTACAAGCCCTATTTGGCGCCTTCTTTTTAATCGTTCTGCGTGTAAAATCATCTCAATTTGCATGATGCTTTTATTCAGATCGTGATTAACAATCACGTAATCATATTCAGGCCAATGGCTGATTTGAAACAGTGATTCATTCATGCGATGCTCAACGACCTCTTTCGTATCTGTTGCTCGTTTTTTTAATCTTTCCTCTAGTACTTGAATTGAGGGTGGTAAAATAAATACAGTTACAAGGTCTTGAGAGCATTTTTCTTGCAGTTGTTGTGTGCCTTGCCAATCAATGTCAAACAAGACATCTTTTCCAGATAAGGTTATGTCATCTACGGATTGTTTTGGTGTTCCATAATAGTTGCCAAATACTGTGGCATGTTCTAGAAAGCCACCTTTATGTAGACTGTCTTCAAAATATTGCTTGTTTTCAAAGTAGTAGTCTTTTCCGTGAACCTCACCTGATCGCATGGGGCGGGTTGTAACGGATACAGATAGTTGAATTTGATCATCTTTTGCCAGTAAGGCGCGCGCTATTGTGGTTTTTCCTGCTCCAGATGGTGACGATAAAACCAACATGAGTCCCTTACGGTTTATATTGTCTTGCACAGTTTAATTCTTTCTTAAATATCTGGTTTTATAAGTTCATTTTCAAATCCAAAGGTTGTAAGGTCTGTCATGCGCTCTGGAAATAAAATGCCGTTTAGGTGATCCATTTCATGTTGAACAACACGTGCGTGAAATCCCTCAGCAATTCTAGTGTGCTTTTTGCCTTGTTCATCATAAAAAGAGTAGCTAATTTTTTTGTATCGCGGCACTTTTCCAACAAGTCCAGGTATGGATATACAAGCCTCCCATCCTAAAACCTCTTCGGTTGATAAGGGTGTAACCTCAGGATTAATTAAAGCATGCAAATCCATAGGTTCAAAAGTTTCATTTCCATACCTTGGGTGAACCTTTTCCGGCAATCTGAAAATAAATATCCGTTTTGAAATATTGACTTGTGGCGCCGCTAAACCAAGGCGTTTGTTTTGATAGTCTAGGGTGAACATCATGTCATGAATCAGCTCGCTATAATCTGTTATATTTTCCAGATTAACAGGCTCTGCAATCTGTTTAAGGATAGGGTTTCCCATGTGCGTAAAAGAAAGTAATTTGGGCATATTGTAATCCTTCTATAATCAGACTTCTTGTCTGGGGCATTACAGCTGATTATACGTCGTTTTTATTTTGATCACAATTTTTTTCTATATCGGCATCTTTTTCAGGAACAGGATCGTAGGTTCCTTGCGTTTTTGCATCACCCGAAAAGGGCTGACATTTTATCATTCGGCGAAAGGTGATAAGGATGCCGCGTCTTAAACCATGTAGTTCAATTGCTTGAATTGCATAGCGAGAACAGGTAGGTGTGTATTTACAGCTTGGCGGTATGAGGGGGGATATTAGCCATCTATAAGAATGGAGAATTGCAATAACTAAACGCTTCATAATACACCTTTAGGCCATATATTAATTTAATACAGCCATAGCCTTATATCGCTATTGTAAAATAAATTTTTTATTTTAGCCACATTGTAATTGCGCTTGTTGTGCCACATAAAAAAGAACCCCATGCAATATCGATTAGACTTATATAGAGTGGCCAATTTTTTATGATTGCCAGATTTGTACAATCGTAAATAGCATAGGTAATGAAGCCAAAGATAGCGCCCCAAAAAAATGCTGATATGACGCTGCTCTGTGCTTTAGGTAACACAAATAACATGATACCCAAAATTAAACAGAGGTACACAATTGCAGCTGCCATATAATTTAATTTCATGCCAGTGGATGTTATGTGAAAAAAATGACCTAGATGTTTTATGTATAAGGGCTTTGATAAAAAACCAAGCCATACAACATCCATTAATAACATCGTGACACTTGCAATGCAAAACATGCGCAAATAAATCATATATTTTCCTTTTAACTTTTATGCATTGATATTTTATTAAAATAGTACACAATTTTTTGTATAGTATCCAGACACATGATTAAAACCATTTTTATTGATATATAGCCGTACATTTTTTGATATTTATTCCTAAAAATGTTAAATTGTGTAGTGAATTATAAGAAAGTAAAAAACATGTTTCAATCCTTATCAACAAAATTAACTGGTGTTTTTGATAAAATTCGCGGCCGAGGCATTATACGCGAAGCTGATCTGGATGTTGCTTTGCGCGAAATTCGAGTCGCCTTACTAGAGGCTGATGTATCCCTTACGATTGTTAAAAGTTTTTGCGCAACCATAAAAGAAAAAGCACAAGGGGCTGATGTTATTAAATCTGTATCCCCGGGACAAATGATTGTAAAAATTGTTCATGATGAGAT
>DPKF01000115.1:0-7836 GCA_003542655.1 Holosporales bacterium | reverse complement strand
AAGCTAAAAAGTTACGACGTTTTAATTTTAGATACAGCTGGTCGCTTGCACATAGATGAAACTTTAATGCAGGAAATTCAGCTTGTTAAGAAATTGGCAAATCCCGCTGAAACACTACTTGTTGTTGACAGTATGACGGGACAAGATGCCGTGAATATTGCAAAAGCTTTTGAAGAAAAAATTGGTGTGAGTGGTATTGTTCTAACACGTGTTGATGGGGATGCACGTGGTGGTGCAGCGCTTTCGATGCGATCTATCACAGGGCGCCCCATTAAATTTATGGGTGTTGGTGAAAAACTTGATGCTATTGAGGTTTTTGACGCAGAACGTATTGCTGGCCGCATTTTAGATATGGGTGATATCGTCTCTTTAGTTGAAAAAGCTGAAGCTGTCTTTGATAAAGCAGAAGCTGAAGCCATGACTAAAAAGATGGAGTCTGGAAAATTTGATATGAACGATTTGGCAAAGCAAATTCTTCAAATGAAAAAAATGGGTGGCATGGAAGGTGTGATGGGTATGTTGCCAGGCATGTCAAAATTTAAAGATAAAATAGAACAATCTGGTATGAATGACAAAGCAATGGAGTATCAATTAGCCATTATTGGTTCTATGACAAAGCAAGAACGCCGTTATCCAAAACTATTAAACGCATCCCGTAAAAAGCGTATAGCATCAGGTGCGGGTCGGTCCCCTCAAGAAATTAATAAACTTATAAAGCAGTATGAACAAATGTCAAAAGCTATGAAAAAAATGAAAAAAATTGGCATGAAGGGTATGATGCGCAGTGGGCTTGGTTCATTGTTTGGCCGTTAACTAACGCAGCCTTCAAATTTCTATTTTTCCATTCGTGTAATATTGCACCTTTGACAGCTTATTAAAGTTCACGTCATAATAATAATTAGGTTTTCTTAAGTTACTGTTAAGCTAAACGTTAAGGGGTTACACATGATTAACGATATAAAGGCGGAGCTAGAGCATATTAAAAATATTTTAGTGCGATGGCCAAATGAACAATATGCTGATAATAGTGGCACACCAATAGATTCTGACAAAGCCTTTGTTGAGGTAGAGGCTAAGTTACGTCGTGTTATGGACTCTATTTTAAAACTTCCAGAAAAAGACCGCATTCAATTGAAAGACACTATTGGTGACTTTAAAAATATGATGGAAGCACGACAAAAAGAAGCTGAGCTTAAATTAGAAGATTTACGCGCACGGGCAATATTGAACAAAAGCTCTAAAAGCGCTATGAAGGCTTACGGTTCCTCTTTGCAAAATAATAAAGATAGTGTATGAACCCTCTATTAAGTCTTGTCATTGTTATTTCAGCTCTTCTTGTTTTTTTAAAACTACTTCAGTGGATTAAAACAAAAACACCCCATTTTGCACAACTTGGCAAAAACCGATCAAATCCATATTTAAAGGATGATAATGTTCAAATTTTGAATCAGTTTTCACTGGATGAGCATTATAAGATCGTCGTTATTATGCTTGCAGGTCAAAAGCAGACCTTCCTGCTTGGCCCAACACAAGCGATCAAACTAGACAATCCAAAAACACAAGAGAGTGAGCAAGCAAAATTATTTCCTCTGAAATCATATATGGATATAGATAAAAAATGATCAAAGCGCTTCTTAAAAAAGTGTCACTATTTAAAAGAATGCCAATTATCTGTATTTTTTTGTTTTTGTTATGCTGCCCGTCTATTAGTATAGCGGATTCCTTCACGCTTGACTTAGGTGATGCAGGTCCCTCTGGCTCTATGATGGGGCGCGTTATACAAATATTTTTACTGATTACAATTATCAGCTTAGCCCCTATGATTGTTGTTGTTGTCACATCTTTCACGCGCTTTGTTGTTGTTTTTTCTTTTTTAAGAACAGCGCTTGGCACGCAACAATCGCCGCCAAATATGATTTTAGTATCCTTAGCATTATTTCTGACAATTTTTGTGATGCAACCCACACTAGAAAAAATTTATACAGAAGCTATCGATCCTTTAATAACAGGAAAGATTGATGAAAAAGAAGCTTTTGAAAAAGCTAGCCCCCCTATTAAAAGCTTTATGCTGAAAAATGTACGTGAAGATGATTTGCGGCTGTTTTTAGATATTGCTAAAGTCGACAAATTAGAAAATCCAGATGACACACCCTTGCATGCATTGGTTCCTGCATTTTTAATTAGCGAGCTTCGTCGCGCCTTTGAAATTGGCTTCTTGTTATTTATTCCATTTCTTATTATCGACATGGTCGTTGCTTCCGTTTTAATGGCTATGGGTATGATGATGTTACCGCCCGTTATGATATCTATGCCCTTTAAAATTATATTTTTTGTCTTAATCGATGGGTGGCACTTATTGTGTGGAAGTTTAATAAATAGTGTAAGCACCTAATATGTCTCTTTATTATTACAAAGCCTATACTGTTGATCAAAAAATTATTAAAGGGGCTACTTTTTGTGCGCACTCCCAGGCTCTGTATACAACCTTAAAAGATCAAAATCTAAGACTTATTAAAAGTTGGCGCCCTGTTATTGCTTGTTTTTTTTCAACAGTAACGTTAAAAGATTTAAAAGACTGGGTCTACTTTTCAAAAATTCTTCTTAAAAATAACGTCCCCTTAAGGGAAATTTTATCACTTACGGCAGAGCAGACAACGAATTGCAAATTAAAGGAGACTTTATATCATACTTTGTATGATGTAGAACACGGTATCCCCTTATCAAAAGCCATAGAAAAGCATGAAAAAATATTTACCCATATTACAGTTTTAACGCTTGGTATGGCTGAGCAAACCGGAAATTTAGTCTCCGCATTTGAGCATTTATACGATTACTTTGATCATCAGCTTATGATAAAAAACAAAATTTCTTCAGCGATCCGTTATCCTTTGTTTGTTTTTTTATTCTTAATATTAATGATTATTGGTTTAAACACGATTTTTGTGCCAGAGCTTATTGATTTTTTCCAAAGTGCAGATCACGTTCCCGACTCATTAAATTTATGGTTTGCTATTTTTGATAATATTTATATTTTAGTTCTTTCTATATCGGTTATTTTTTTGGCCTTTGCGGTAGGAAGCAAAGCTGCCAAAAATGCATATTTTTTTGATAAAATTCTTTTGAAAATTCCTTTTGCTAAAATTGCCTATGATCTGCAAATTGCCAATTTTTTATCATGTCTTAGTTTATTATTAGCATCGGGTACCGATTTAAAAGAAGCATCCAAAACGTCAATACACAACATGAAAAAGGGGATTATAAAAAATTCCCTTCACAATATAGAACCCCTTTTGCAAAAGGGGCACTCTCTTAGTTTTGCTTTAATGTCTGTTTTATATATTGATAATGTCACCATTAGGTTCTTAAAAATTGGTGAAAAAGCCGGCGAACAATCAAAACATTTGGTTATGTGCAGCCAAATTTTGTTTGATAAATCCTATTATAAGATAAATCAGTTAACAAGCATCCTGCAGCCAGTATGCCTTTTATTAATTGGTGGCTTATTATTATGGGTGGCGACAACACTCATTACACCGCTATATACACAGTTTTCTGGGGTCGTAAATGCATAAAATATTCAGACAGTTAAAGAAAATTCAGGATAAATTAAGGGCGATAATTCATAAAGAAGAAGAGTATCTTATCGTACAACTAACGCCCAATAATATATCTTTTCAGCATATGCGGGGTAAAAGAATTGTCGATTCATCGCATGCCGTCTTTTCACGTAGGCAAAAATTATTAAATCAGCTTAATGATTTTGATATCCCCATACAATTAATACTGAAGGATTGGGATTTAAAAGTTCGTCAACTTAATTTAAAGGGCATTAAGTTTTTTGATCGCCGTCAAGCAAAAAAGAATTTTATTGCTGGGGAATTTTCAGCGCAAGATACGGTGATTTGTAAAAAATCATATACACATAAAAACACATATACGCTTATTGGGCTGCAGCATAATTATCAATTAGATCAGGTCTTAAATAGCATAGCTTCACTTAATAATGCCATCAAAACAATACAGCTATTTGAAACCGAAATTTTGTACAAAATAACAAGACTATACGCTAAGAAGGAAGAAAAAGAAGAGGGAAAATGGTTTGCCCTGCTTACAGAATCAAACAAGCGTTGGCAATTATTAGTCGGCCATAACTGTGATTTAATTTATAGCCGTTTTTTAGAACAATCATCCAGTAAGCATTTTCAAAACGACCTGATGCAAGATGTGATAGATACCATGAACTATTTACCACGTTTGGGGTTTCATAACCAGAAACCACTTATGCTATTTGCAAAAAAAGGCTTATTTCAAAATGTTCCTGAAGCAAAAAACAACAACATTCAGTTAACACCTATTATGCACATGAACGATTTTCTTATATTAGATGAAAAGAAAGCAACAAAATTTTATTCTTTGTTTAGTTGGATGAATGATAGTATCTTTTTACCTAACTTTTTTTGGAATAGGTTATCCTATACATTACCTAAAATGAGTGCATTAATATTGTTTCCACTACTTTTGATTTTAGGTATGATGGCAACATATTTAAGCATTGATACAGCTATTTATTTAAAAAAAATTGATGCTATCGATAAAAAAACACAGGATTTTTCATCACTTAATGCACAGATGAACACATGTTTGCAAAGATCTAAATATTTTGCTTTTTTTCAAACGCATTATCAAAAAAATCCCATCGTCATGTTAAAAAACATTACAAAATTAACAGTCAATTATATGAATATTCAGGCCGTTCATTGGATGAAGCATGATCAAAATTTTGTTTTAGAGTGCACTTTTATTAGTAAGAAAAATATTTCTCAAAAAAATATTAATAGAATCCAAAAGAAAATTACGCATAAGTCGCCTCAAAAAATTCAACATTTATCATTTTATCCATCAAATACAAAAAGTGCCAAAATTATTTCTCTTAACGTAAGTGGTTCTGAATAGTGATTAAAAAAATATATCCGCTCTTAACTATGTTCCCCAAAATATGGTTAAGATGTAAAACGCATAAAATATTACTAATAGCACTGTTCATTTTAAGTATTGAGGCAGTGTGGCTAAGCGATGCTATAAGCGATAATCATGAAGTAAGATCTTTGTTCCAAGATAAAACACACAATTTTGACTTAACAAAAAACAATTTAGCATTACTAGAACAAAATACAAAAAATAATCAAAGTAATGTTCTTTTTGTTGATTTTAAACGCAAGAAATTTGATCAGGCGATACCGGATAATGCCGTGCAGCAAGCATTAAAAAAATTGAGTGAAAAAATAAAGGTAAGATTAAACACGATCAGAATAATATCAGATGATATTTTGGATAAAGATCTTAATATTTTTGTGAAAAAAATTACAGTTTCTGTTCAGGCAAAAAATAACATGAAGTTTTATCAATTTGTGAATATGCTGCAACAAAATATACCCGGCCTTGTGATATTGAAAGATATTACTTTTCAACATAATGCACATAAACCAGATCTTTCTCATGGGCAAATAACTTTTTTATGGGCTAGAAAAAAGCTACATCATGCTAAAAATTGACTTTTTGTGCGCATAAACGGAACAGCTCTAGTGAGTAAAGATCTAAAATTTTTACTAAAAATTAATATTTTTGATGTTAAGCTAAATATAGGATGCATTCATAAGGTGGCAACATGATTACATTAAATCCACCCAATTCTGTTAATAAAATTTATGATACTTCTGATTTTGAAGATGCCCTTAAGGGACATGCTTTAACGACAGCAGAAATTTTTTATCATTTACCAGATCATCCTGTTTTTATTCAATCTTATCTATGGCAAGATTTTGATTTGCCACCTGAATTTCCTAGACTGACGCAATTTTTAACTTTTTGGGGACGCTCCATTGAAGGTAAATTACATTCTGTTCGTGTTGCTATTGGTAACCATTTGGTGCCAAACGATTTAATTGCAAAAGTCATAGTATCCATATAATATAGACGAGAAATAACCTTTTCTTAGTCTTGTTATGAATATTGAACAGCATCAACTATTTGGCAAAAAAAACGAAGAAAAGTTACCTATAAAAACGCCAGTTGCAAAAAAGAAAAAATCAGCCGCATATAGTTTAAATATTAATTTAGATCTTGGTAACGATAAGCCTTCTTTAAAGGGAGAGGGGGTTTTGATTTTACGTATGCTACTAAATAGGCATGCAAAGGTATGTTACGCATCCGCTACAAATGTTATCAGTAAAAAAGGACTGCTCTATAATTTGGCCCGCGAAATTAAAATTAAAAAGGGGATTTTGCCACAAAATGTTACTGTTATGGATGCGCTTATTCAAAATCATTTTTCACGTTAGAATCAACTGATGAAACACGCAAAACAACCCCCAAGAATAACCGAAGAAAAAGGAAAGGTTTTATACATAACCCAAAAGGGTTTGGGACGCATTATAGATAATGACGGAAAAGAAATTGATTTACCTTATTGCCTACCTGGTGAAACGGTTATTTATGATAAAGTGGAGCGTAAGCGTCATACAGATTACTATTATCGTGGCATTGCAACAAAATCTTTAAATCGCGCAGAACCAATTTGCCCCCACTTTTCAAAATGTGGGGGCTGTGCTTTACAGCACATGAATGAAAAAGATTATAAAGAATTTAAAAAAAGTATTGTAACGCAGCATTTACAAACATATGGGTTAGACCCTTTTGTTGTGGAAGACCCTGTCATTTTAAAGGCCGGTCAAAGGCGCCGCACGAATATGGATATCCGCAAAAAAAATGATCAAGTATTTTTAGGGTATCATCAGCTAAAATCGCATGCGGTTATGAATATTGGTCCCTGCCCTGTTCTTGATCCTAAAATTGAGGCGCTTTTAAACCCTTTTGCAGCGTGTCTGAATAATGTTTTAGAAAACTTTCAAAAAGCAAAAATTTTTATTACCAATACAGATACAGGTATTGATCTGTCTTTTGAAATTCAAGAAGTGAAAAATCTAACTGAAAATCAAAGATCCCTTCTTAAACAATTCTCTGAAGAAAATGATCTAAGTCGTTTTATGTTTAAGTATCGTAAAACACAGGATGTTTTGCATGAACGTGAAAAACCCTATGTTTTAATTGACGGCATTAAAGTTGACATTGAACCCTGGAGCTTTCTGCAATCAAGTGTAAAAGCCGATGAACAATTAACAAAATGGGTTATGGATTCTGTTCCAGAAAATACAATACAAATTTATGATCTGTTCTGTGGGCGTGGCACATTTACTTTTCCCCTAGCTAAAAAAGCAGCTGTTACCGGCATAGAACTTGATCAATATGCATTGAATGCTTTAAATACAGCTAATGATAATTTGGGTAGTCGTCGACGTAATATTACAACTGACCAACAAAATCTTTTTGAAAACCCTGTCAAGGCGCAACAATTAAATAAAACAGATGTGGTGGTAATAGATCCTCCACGGGCTGGTGCGGGTGCACAATGTATAGAAATTGCAAAATCTAGCGTTAAAACAATCATTTATGTATCCTGTAATCCTGAAACGTTTGCAAAAGATTGTAAAGCGTTAACGGATGCAGGATATACCTTAAATAAGATTCATGTTTTGGATCAATTTATTTATACGCCACACCTAGAAGTCGTTGGTGTTTTAACAAAAGGGTAGCCTTTTGTGGAATTTTTATTGGGGTTGTGCTCTTCTTCTATTTGTATACAATGATAAGTATCTTATTTGTATTATAGGTTCTGACATTGCTAAATGAAGATGTTGCTGCTGAAGTTGATGAAAATATTGAACCCGATTTAGGGGATTCTCTTGGAGAGGCTCACGTTCAGCAAAAACCTGATGGCGT
>DPKF01000126.1 GCA_003542655.1 Holosporales bacterium | reverse complement strand
CATAATATTGATCCGGATTTTTTAAATTCTGCACAAAAACTTTATGGCATTAATAATGACATGATGGGGCAAATGATGGGTTTTATGATGATGTTTGCAGCGCCCGAACAATTTAATCCGGCTAATGACAACCCCTTTTTAGAGTTCTTGAAGGATTTTTTTGATTATGACGTATTTCAAAAAAATTTATCGAGGCGTATCTTCTTAGCAGCAACACATGTAAAAAGTGGTAAAATAAAGATATTTTCTAATAAAGATATGTCGCCTGATGTTTTAATGGCATCTGCGTGTTTGCCGCATTTGTTCCATACAGTATATGTAGACGGAGAAGCTTATTGGGATGGTGGTTTTATTGCAAATCCTGCGATTTATCCCTTAATGGATTTGGAAGCAGCTGATCTTATAGTTGTTCAATTAACAAAAACATATTGTGATGAAATTCCCACAAAAAAAGCAGATATTGTTGATCGATTAAAAGAAATTACTTACAATGGATGTTTGGTGCGTGAAATGCGTGCTATTTATTTTATTTCAAATTTGATTGATAAAGGGCTTGTTAAAGATGGTGCTTTAAGGCGCTTTAACATGCATTCTATTAAATCTGAGGAAACATTTAAAGATTTAAAATTATCCAGTGCGATGAATCCAAAGTGGGATTTTCTTGTTGCTTTAAAAGAAGCTGGTCGTCACTCTGCTGCACAGTGGATAGAGCAATATGGGGATAGTGTTGGCACAGCCCGCACCACAATAGAAAACGACTTTTTTAAAGATTTTGTTTAGTCTATTTAATTTTTGCAATTAATTTCTTGGAGAAAAATTCAATAGTATGGCTAACTAGCATTAGTATCTAAGAAAATAAAAAATATAATGCAATTTGATTCGGAAACGATTGTACACGGAACCTTCATAAAACGCTACAAACGCTTTTTTGTTGATGTTAAACTAATTGATGGTACAGTGCTTACGGCACATTGTCCCAATACGGGGTCAATGAAGGGGTTATTAATAGAAGGTTCGCCTTGTATTTTAACCAAAGCAGATAATCCGAAGCGAAAATTGCAGTATACTTGGCAATTTATTAATTTGGGGGGGCATACAAAACCGCTTTGGATTAGCGTCAACACTCACTTAGATAATACTTTGGTAGAGGAAGCGCTACACAACAAAATAATAAAAGAAGTAGCCGATTATCCCTCTATCAATAGAGAAGTAAAAATGAGCTATTATTCACGTTGCGACTTTTACCTAACGGGCAGTGATAGTGCACCACCTTGTTTTTTAGAGGTTAAACACGTTCATATGAATATTGATGGTGTTGCCGCTTTTCCTGATAGTGTGACAACGCGGGGACAAAAACATCTAAAGGAATTAATGAGTGTTAAAAAAGACGGCCTACGCGCTGTTGTTATTTATGTTGTAAACCGTCATGATGCAACAAGTTTTAGGGCTGCTTATGAATATGATCCAGACTATGCCGCATTATTTAAAGAAAGCGCATCCCATGGTGTAGAGCATTATGCTTATAAATGTACGATCACTTCAAATAGCATTGAAATCACAAATGCTATACCCCTTTTACATAACAAATAAATGCTTCATGTGGCAAAAAAATCCATGATTTTATGCGGCTATAAAATAGCGTGCAATATCGAAAACGAAACTGTTTTTCTTGGTGTATATACTAAAATAGTATAAAATGCTCATAATACCAAAAAATTTAAATATGCAGTAATGACTGATTTTTCCTTTAACTATGAAACATTTCCACATACCAAGGCACGTATTGGTAAGTTAGTAACCCCGCACGGCACAATTGACACACCAGCATTCATTTTTTGCGCTACGAAAGCAGCCATAAAAGGTGTTTCACCAAAACAAATGCGTGATGCAGGGACTCAAATCATATTATCAAACACCTATCATCTTATGCTGCAACCTGGCGGAGAAACAGTCAATAAATTAGGCGGTCTTCAAAAAATGACAGGGTGGAATGGCCCTATGTTAACAGATTCTGGTGGGTTTCAAATTTTTAGTTTAGGCCATAGTTCTGTTAATGCTGAAATTAAGGGAAAACATATTTCGAAACACCCTAAAACTATGCTGAAAATTACTGAAGAAGGTGCTAAATTCAAATCATATATTGATGGGGGCTTGCATCTTTTAACACCAGAAAAAGCAATTCAAACACAAGTAAATCTTGGTGCCGACCTTATTGTTGTCCTTGATGAATGCACGCCTTTTCATGTTGATAAATCGTATACCCGAGAATCGATGAATTTATCACATCGATGGGCCATAAGATCTGCAACAGAATTTAACCGCATTACAAGCGGTAATCAACGATTATATGGCATTGTGCAAGGTGGCGTTTATCAAGGTCTTCGAACGGAAGCTTGTGATTTTTTAAATAGTCAGCCATTTTTTGGCCACGCTATTGGGGGGTCTCTTGGTGCTTCACAAGAACAAATGTATGATATTGTATCCTATACAATGGGAAAATTATGTCATGATCGCCCTGTTCATTTACTGGGTATTGGTGGTATTCGTGATATTTATGAAGGTGTTCAACAAGGAATTGATACATTTGACTGTGTGCATCCGACCCGCTTAGCACGCCATGGTGGGGCTTTAGTGCGCCCATGTCATAATGATGGAAAATCTAAAGAGCATATTAATTTAAAAAATGCTGCTTATACACTAGACACGTCGCCAATAGAACCTGATTGTCATTGTGAAACATGTCAAAACTATTCTAAAGGATATATTCAACATCTTTTAAAGGCAAAAGAACTGTTAGCGTTAACACTTATTTCTATTCATAATATTTCATTTATGAACAGGTATTTAAAAGCTATCAGAAATGCTATTCAACATAATACGCTTGAACAGTTAAAAAGAGACTGGGTTCAGGTATCTAGCTAAAACACATTGTTTAAAAGGCTATTTTACCGTACAGAAAATTTTATCGGTTCTGATTTAAGTATAACGTTTTAACCCCAATTCGGGATTATTTTT
>DPKF01000169.1 GCA_003542655.1 Holosporales bacterium | reverse complement strand
GCTGTTTTGCTTGCGCCCTGTCAATGATAGTTCCATCGGATAATTTGAATTTACCATCCGCTTGCCTGTTTACCTGTGAAATATCCTGCCCTTCTGCCTGTGCTGCTAAAATAGCTTCTGCATGGTTTTTACCTTCATATATTTTACCGTTAATTTCTATTACTGCACTTTCTATTGTTGCTGCGCCTGTTTCAGTTGCAACTATTGGTGTAATTTGGTTAATATCTAAATCTGCTGCAATTTTTGCATCTTCGGTTACTGGGTTTAAAAATTCATCAACGGCAACCTTTCCTGTATAAATACCCTCTCTAATTTTTTTGCTCCTTTCAGCCTGTTTTTCAAAGTCTGCTTTTGCAATTTCATCTGTTGACTGTTCTGCTTTTAATTTATTTACAGATTCATTTACAACGTGCAATAAGTATGTAGCATTTTTTGCATCATTCTTACCCGTCTTATCTACCACGCCATCATTAACCATTGCGCCATAAGCCTGTTCCGCTTTATTAATAATTGCAACCTTTGTGTTAAATTCCTGTTGGGTTATTTCACCGTTCAATAAAAGTCTGTTCGCTTCGTCTTTATATTCTATTGGTGAAGATGCTATATTATATAAAGTTGATTTATTAAAAGTGTTATTTCGGGTATCTGTTTTAGCTGCCATGCCTGATATTAACCCGCTATTCATTAATGTAGTGTAGTACGTTTTAAATGCACCACCGGCACTTTCAGTAAAGTCATAATCCTGATCTAAAACAATAGCTTTACTTAAATCACCAACTAAATCAACTATTGCTTCTTCGCTTGCATTTTGATTTGCTGCAATCAGGAAATTACCTATAAACTTTTTATATTCGCCTCCCAATAAAATTTTTTGCAATTTACCCGTTGCTGCTACTTTATCTAAAGAACCGTTGCCAATATCCTGTACAATTTCACGTACCAATGGCTTTATTTCTTTACCTAATGCGTTTAATACTTTCCTGTCATTAAAAATAGTTTCGCTTATACCCTCAAAACCTGCCATCATGTTTGAATACAAAAGCCTTTTCCCTTCATTTTCCACACCGGGCATTAATTGTAAACTTTCTTTTTTATACCCGTCATAAGAATTGGTATAAGATGAAACATAAAGTGTCCTGTTATCCTTTGCATACTTAGCTACATTTTTTAAAAAAGACGGACTATTGGATATATTATTTGCTATTGAAGTTGAAGCGGCTTCAAATTCTCCTAATGCCGTTGCGGCTGCGGTTTCAGTTCGTGTTGCGGCTTGGGTTGCCCTTCCTATTGCACCTAACTTTAATACTTTATCTAACCCCTTTGCCGATACTGCTAAACCAACAACCTGACCTGTTAAATCTGCTGTACCTGATTTTAACTGTTGCCACCAATTTAGAAGGTTTGTATTTTCTAATAAAAATTCTTTCCGGCTTTGCTCTGCCGGTGTTAACGTACCCGATTTTTCTTTTTCCCCTAACTGTTTTAATTCCTGTAAAAATGGAGTGTAACTACCAATATCTTCTTTCCTCCCTTCATTATCATTTAATATTTCCCTTATACGTGCTGCATCACCCCTAAATATGTTTTTCATATTAACGGCTGTGTTACCTAACGCCTCAAATAAATTATCAACAAATCCTGACGTTTGTAAATTAGATGTTATGGAACGGCTCATTTCATCCTTTATCATCGTTTCAAGTATAGACATTTCAACTGGCGTAAAACCTTCCTGTGTTGCCAATTTACGTAAGTAATCAGGCGTTACATCAAACGTACCTATCGTTGTTGAATTGTTATTATCCTTAAACCTTGCATTGCTTAACCTTGCCCACAATTCATCACTGTAAGCCTTCCCGTTTTCTACCGAAACTTCACTTTGCTTTTCCTGTAATTTCTTTACCGCCTCTGTATTTCCATTTTCAGTATAATAACTTATCATGTTATTGTACCCTTGAAGCCTTAATTGAGCCTGTATTTTTTCATCTCCGGTTTCAGATAAACTTTTAAACCTGCTATCTTCATCTGTTGGAATATTTACATACTCTTTATTATAAGGCAATAATTGGTCTGGGGTTTCATAATTATTTTGAGCGTTTTGTAACTCTTTTTCTATATCCGATAATTGAGCAGCTAATCTTGCATCTGATTTTATAGCAATACTAAACCCTAATTTTTGCCTGCCTTCTTTTGAAGCTAAATAATCAACCGCTTCCGGTGAGTTTAAATCAGTAAAGCCCTGCTCTCTTATCAACCGTTCCATTTCTACTGACCTGATAGTGCTGGCTGCAACTTTTTTAAGGTTATCAATTTTTTGGGTTATGGTATTTAATTCATTTAATTTTTCGTTTCTCTGTTTAAAATATTCCTTCATTGCTACAGGGTTATCCAAAGCAACATCACTGGCAAATCCATCACCTCCTAAACTCATGCTTTCTGTTGAAAATCTATCCTTGTAAGGATTTAATTTACTCTCTTTTTCTATTTCCTGTTGCTGCCTTTTTACCAAATATTCAGTTTTCTTTTCAGGATTGGTCATTATTTCATTATACCACTTTACCTGTTCTTCTTCGGTTTGTGAAAAAGGTTCAAATATGTTTTTTGGTTTTATTGGAAAGTTTGTTTCTAAATCTTCCTGCACTAATTCAGTAACGGCAAGGTCTGCATCGCCTGGTTTTGCAATACCTAATTTTATTCTTTGAGATGCCTTAATATTATCAACAGCTTCCGGTGTATAATCCTGCCCCGTTTCTTTTTTAAATTTACTTAAAAAATTATTAGATAATTCTTTTGCTATTTCGGTGTAAGCCTTGTAATCATTAAGTTTTATAAAGTCTAATTCTTTTTCATCAATATTACGACCTGCTAATATTTTGTTTTTTACTTTGGCGGTAACGTCTGCAACCGGCGTTTGCATAAACCCGGTTAATCCAATATTAATAACCCCTTTATTTTCGGGTAAATCTGATTGGGCTTTGGAAGTGCCAACTGTTCCACCAATTTCTGCACCAATAGTAGAAGGTTCTGTACCATCTTTTTTTTTTATAACATAGCCTGCCGGTAAGGGTGGTAATTCACTCTTTTTAATATACCCCTTTGGTAATGGGGGTATAGGGTCTTGTATTTGGTTTAAATCTTCTACCATTATTGAATTTCTTTACCTGTTTTTATATCGTACCACTTACCATTTTTTACCCCAATTTGTCCTTTATTAGTGTCAGTTATATTAGTGTATTGTGTTGTAGAACCACTTACTGTAGTACTACCTCCATCTGTATTGCTTGTAACCCCTCCAATAACATCAATACCCATGTAAGCGTTTAATTCTTTTGCCCCTGCTGTTTTTAGTTCTTCATTTAAGATATTTGTTCCGATATTATAAAGTGTTGTTGATTTTGTATTATCCAAATTACCTACAAGTCTGCCATCGGGTAATACCTTTAATTCTACATCTTTACCTTTTCCATCTTTTGCAGGGCCAAACACGTTTATTTTCCCATCAACTAATTGTATCCCATACTTTTTACCTGATAAATCCAATGGCTTAAACCCTCCTGCTGATATTATTTTTCCATCAGCATCCCTTTCTTGTGGCACTTCAATGCCTAAATATTTAAGTTGCTCCACATTTAATTTTCTGATATTATCAGGACTTATAACTCCATTTGCATCAGCTAATTTTACCATATCCGCATAGATACGTTTAGCCCTTTCCATTGCACCGTTAATCTGCGTTTGTCCACCTGTCTGTGCAACCTTCCATTTATCTTCATCAAGTTTTAGTTGCCGTCCTTTTAAATACTGGTCAACTTTATTATTTCTTATGGTTTCAGCCAATGTAGCATCTTTCCTTGCATTATCGGTTTGTGTAAACTTCTTATCTACTGCGTCTGGTGCTGCTTTTTCAAACTTATCAAGGAAAGATAAATGTTCTGGCTTTAATGGCTTATTTACATCAATGAATATTATATCTTCTGCCTTGTCGCCACTTGTTAATAATATTTTTTCACCTGTAACATTATCAATGTAGTAGCCATTTTTAATATCTGCAAGTCTTTTTTCTGCATAAGCGTTATACCTTTCTGCAAGTGAAATAATACCACCCACAATAGGATTTGATGCTTTTATTGTTTCTATATCTACTACTTCTGTTAATGCTGTATTTGGTGCTGCACCTATNNATTGTTTTTTTATAGTTAGGGTCGTTTAGTGCTTGGTTATAAAAATCTGCTGCACTTTGCCATGCTCCAATACCACTTTTTGAAAAGGCTAATTTCTTTTGTTCGTATTCCGCTTTCTGTTGTGGTGTTGCGTTTTCGGGTAATACAGGAATAGATAAATTATGCCCATCCAAATAAGATGTTTTCCAGTTATTCCCTATTGAGAATTGCTTTATAGTTTCTTCAATCATACCATTAGGCGTTTCCCTTAATATATTTACACTTTCTACAACAGGTACACCATTGGCAGGCATACTTAAATCATGGTCAGGAATATCAGGCAAGGTATAAATATCTGTATTGGCAAATAAGTCTTTAGCCTGATTAATTCTTAATTCTTTTTCTGCTGCTGAAAGTTTAGGATTAGCCTGTACTGTATTTGTATAGGCATCAAATTTTATTTTACGGGCATTTGCACCATTAATTAATTTAAGTTGGTCTGCAATCTTTTTTTGAAAGTCTAATTGCTGTTGTATTTTTTCTGATGGACTTTTAGGTGTACCCTTTGCTGCAAATTCAGCCATGTATTCAGTTAGCTTTGCTTGTGCATTTTTAAGTTCTGTTTTATCTTTTTCAATACCATTAACTAAATCATAAGGTGCTAATGCTCCAAGTTCTTTTATCTTTTGGTCTGCATCCTTTTGGCGTTGATCGTACTGACTTTTGTTGTATAAAAAAGTATATTGCGCCA
>DPKF01000001.1 GCA_003542655.1 Holosporales bacterium | reverse complement strand
AGGCTTTTATTGCCATACCTTTAACATAGCACTTATTTCTTAAGAAATGGTTAATCCCGAATTGAGGTTTATAATTATTTCCTGATACAATTATTTACGTTCAATATAGGATAATGCCTTAGCGCACGCTTCTTCTATTGATAAATTTGTCGTATCAATTATATGCGCATCCTCTGCAATTTTTAAAGGGGATGCCTTTCTGGATTGGTCACGTTTATCACGTTCTGATAGTGCACCACTTTTTACGATCAAACCTTTATGTTCCATTTCTTGTGTGCGGCGCTGCTCACGGGTACTTTCATCTGCTGTGATAAACAATTTTGTTGTAGCATTTGGGAAAATCACTGTTGCAACATCGCGACCATCTAAAATAACGCCACCATGCCCTTCTGCAATCCGCAGCGCTTCTGACCGCATTTTACATGTCAAAATTTCGCGAATGCGGAGATGAACCGATGTTTGTGATGCGACACTTGCAACAGACTCATCACGCAGCAAATCGTTATGAAGATCATCTACACAAACAGATTCAGCTAAATCAATAAGCATACCCTCGTTATCATAAGGAACATGTGCGCTTAAGGCCTTAAACGCAAGAGCGCGATAAAATAGCCCCGTATCAATATAGGGAAATTTTAGTTTCTGTGATAAAAACTTTGCAATCGTTCCCTTGCCTGCCCCTGCAGGGCCGTCAATAGCGATAACATCAACCATTAAGACAAAGCCCTTTTTAAAACATCATTCACCAATCCAGGATTGGCCTTTCCTTTCATATCTTTCATCACTTGCCCAACAAAGTAACCAAACAAGGTTTCTTTACCCGCTTTATATTGTTCCAATTGTGCAACAGAGCGCGCTAACACTTTAGCAACAGCATCCTCAATTTCTTTTGGATCTGAAACCTGTTTTAATCCTTGTTGTTCAATAATTGTATTTGGATTTTCACCTGTCTCCCACATTTTTGCAAACACATCTTTTGCAATTTTACCCGATATTGTATCGTTAACAATCAAGTCAACAAGCTCTGCTAAATATGCTGGTTTAAAGGGGAGCGTTTTAAGATTAGCAATACCAGAACGGTTCATCGCACCAAACACTTCAGATGTTAGCCAGTTTGCAATTTGCTTTGCTACAAGTTTTTTATCTTTTGACTGTGATGCAGCTAAAATGCCTTCATAAAAATCAGCTGTTTCTTTTTCAACAACAAGAACATCAGCGTCGTAAGCTGTCAACCCAAGGTCGGTCATAAAGCGTGCCTTTTTAGCATCCGGTAATTCAACCATTTCTGACCGTATTTTTTCAATACGTGCCTCTGTTAAAATTAAAGGCTTTAAATCAGGATCTGGAAAATAGCGATAATCATGTGCATTTTCTTTTGACCGCATAGAGCGTGTTTCACCTTTAACAGGATCAAATAACCGGGTTTCCTGAACAATCGAACCACCCTCTTCAATAATGCCAAGCTGACGAATAATTTCATATTCAATGGCTTGCCCCACAAACTTAATAGAGTTGATGTTTTTAATTTCAGCGCGATCACCAAATGGGGTGCCCGGTTTATGAAGAGAGACGTTTACATCAACACGAAAACTTCCTTCATCCATGTTGCCATCGCATGTGCCTAAATAACGTAAAATAGATCTAATTTTTTTCACATATTCCTGTGCCTCTTTGGCAGAATTGATCTCTGGTTCTGACACAATTTCCATCAACGCAATACCAGCACGATTTAAGTCAATAAACGATTCTGTTGGGCTTAGGTCATGGGTGCTTTTACCGGCATCCTGTTCCATATGAAGGCGCGTAATATGAATACGCTTTGTTGTATGTTCATCTAAATCAATATCAACGTATCCGCCTGTAACGATAGGATGATAAAATTGAGAAATCTGATAGCCAGTTGGTAAATCAGCATAAAAATAATTTTTACGATCAAAAATAGAAACTTTTTCAATTGTTCCGTTTAAACCCAGTCCACTTTTAATAGCTTGATCCACACAATAACCATTAATAACAGGCAACATGCCTGGCATGCCTGCATCAACAAAACTGACCTGCGTATTGGGATCAGCGGCAAAAGTTGTTGCACTATTTGAAAACAGCTTTGCCTTTGATGAAACTTGGGCATGAATTTCTAAACCAATAACAACTTCCCATAAGCCTGTACGGCCCTTAATTAAGTTTGACATATAACTACCCTTCTAACCCTTTAAAAGCTGCTGCATCTTCAATAACGCTTGCAACATTAAATAATGTCTGTTCACTAAAACGTGGTCCTAATAACTGAAGCCCTAAAGGTAGGTCATTATGATCAAGGCCTGCAGGAACAGAAATACCAGGAATCCCGGCTAAGTTTGCAGTTGCTGTATAAACGTCATTTAAATACATTGTGACAGGATCTGTAATTTTTTCATCAATTCCAAAAGCTGCCGTTGGTGTTGTTGGTGTTAATACAACATCTACATCAGCAAATGCTTTATTAAAATCTTCAGTAATTAAATGTTTTATCTTCAATGCTTTTGTGTAAAATGCATCATAATACCCAGCTGATAAAACATACGTACCAATCATAATACGGCGTTTTACTTCTTTACCAAAACCTTCTTCACGGGTATTCGCATACATTTCATCTAATGAATCCCCCTGAACACGCATGCCATAACGGGCGCCATCAAAGCGCGCTAAGTTTGAAGATGCTTCAGCAGGGGCAATAATATAATATACTGGCAAGGCAAGAGAGGTTGTTTTTAAAGATATTTCTTTAATTTCAGCACCTTGTGCCTTTAACCATTCAACGCCTTTTTGAACAAGTGCCTGTCCATCAGCATGCAAGCCTTCTAAATATTCTGTTGAAAGCCCAACTTTTAAGCCCTTAATATTTTTATTGATATTTTTTGCATAGTCTGGAATTTTTACATCAATAGATGTTGCATCTTTTGGATCAAAACCAGCCATATGCTGTAATATAAGAGCTGTATCTTCAACAGTACGTGCAAGCGGCCCTGCTTGATCTAAGGATGAAGCAAAAGCAATCATACCATAACGTGAACAAAGCCCATATGTTGGTTTAATACCAACAATGCCACAAAAAGATGCAGGTTGGCGAATAGATCCACCCGTATCAGACCCTAATGCACCCATTGCCATATGTGCCGCAACAGAAGTAGCAGATCCACCTGATGACCCCCCAGGCACAAGTTTTTTACTTGGATCTTCTTTTGATTTCCATGGATTTGTGACCGGGCCATAAGCGCTATGGATATTTCCTGAACCCATAGCAAATTCATCCATATTTAATTTACCCAGATTAATGGCACCCTGATTATTTAAATTATCAGTAACTGTTGCCTCATAAGGTGGTATAAAATTTTCTAATATTTTTGACCCACACGTTGTGCGAACACCCTTTGTGCAAAAATTGTCTTTATATGCTAAGGGGATACCCTCTAAGGCACGTGCTGTATTATTTTTATAATGCGCATCTGATCGTGTTGCTTTATTTAATGCGTCGTCATGGCACGATGTTAAAAATGCATTTAACTCTTTTTTTTCTTCCATTGCTTTAAGATGAGCCTTTACAAGCTCTGTAGATGAAATATCGCCTTTTGTTAAAAGCATTTTTGCTTTTGAAATTGTTAGCTGTGTTAAGTTAGTCATTTTTACTCCACCATCTTTGGTACTGAAAACATATTAAAACTAGCTTTAGGGGCATTTTTTAAAACAGAATCGACTAAATTCTCTATGTTTGGTACGTCAGGACGTTCACTCATTGTTTCTTGTGGCACAAGATCAGTTAAACAAATATCAGATACATCTATTTCATTCAGCTGTTCTATCCATGTTAAAATATTAGCAATTTCGTTCCCATGAGATATGACTTCCTCTTGGTTCAAATTTATACGTGCTAATTGCGCAACCCGCTTAATTTCAGCATCTGTTAACTTCATCACCTATCCTTTTTATGCTTGACATAATCCTTAGGATACATGGATATCAGCCTTTTTTAAAGAGGTTCTATCTATGTTCGTAATTTTTGCATACATTAATTACCCCCCCCTCATGAACTGATCGTGTTCACATTAGAAAACTTCCCCGGGAGGGCTTGCGAAGATTAGGACAAAAGTTCTGGTGCAACGCAACGCACTTGATCAGGATCAACAATACGTGCCTCATCGATTAGCATAATCGGTATGCCCTTTTTAATGGGATAGGCTAGTCCAGCAACCTGACTTATAAGTTCTTGATTCTGTTCATCATATACAAGCTGTGTTTTTGTCAGTGGACAAATCAAATTTTGGATGAGTTTTGGATCAAGTTTCGTCATCTGACTTTTCCTAATGAACAAGTGTTGAGGTATGAAAGGAATCAGACAAAGACATATCCATAATTTTTTCCAGCATATATTTTTGCTGATCAACATTTATTTCTTCCAAAATAGCTTGTTTCTCTGAAGGTTCCAAAGGCCCAGCCATTGCAATAAAATTAATTAATTCAGCATCTGTAATATTTTTTAACTCTTGCCAATTTGGCGTAACGTTAAATTGTGTCATATAAAGACGTGCCAATGTTATAAAAGATTTTTTATCAAAATTGCTAAGTTCAGGTGTCTCACCATCTATTTCAGCATATTTTTTATACGACACAACAGCACGGCGCATGGAATTTGTTTTTGACAATTCCTCTAAAATCCTAAAACGACAGATTCCTTTCAAATGAACAATCACCATATCATCATAAGTAGGATCCATATCGACAATTTCTACAGCTGTTCCGAAATCAAAAATAGGCAACCTTGTCTTGTCTTCTTTTTTTATATCTGACGGTTGCACTATACCTAAAATTCCATCTGTAGCATCCGTTTCATTCAGCAATATTTCATATTGTTCCATTGTCATTGGAATTGGTAAAATCGTACCAGGAAAAACAACAGCACCATGAATACAAAGGATAGGTAGCGTATTATAATGATTAATATCTGTGTCCATAAATCTACTTATCAGGTATGCTTTTTTTTCTTTATTGTACAATTAAATGAATTTTATTCAAAACTATTTTACAAGACCACTATTTTTACGAACATCATCAAAGGCTTTAAGCTGATCTATAAAATGACCCATTTCGTGAAGGGGAATCATATTGGGACCATCGCTTAATGCTTGATCAGGATTATCGTGTGTTTCTGCAAAAACGCCTGCCACACCAACAGCAATTGCCGCACGTGCAAGCACTGGAGCAAATTCTCGTTGTCCACCTGAAGAGCCGCCTTGCCCGCCTGGTTGTTGGCAAGAATGTGTTGCATCAAATATAACGGGGTATCCCGTTTTAGCCATAGTTGGAAGTCCCCGCATATCTGTCACAAGTGTATTATAACCAAAGCTTGCCCCCCGCTCACACAGCATAATTTTAGTGTTGCCAAAAGATTCTACTTTTTTAACGACGTTAACCATATCCCAGGGCGCTAAAAATTGCCCCTTTTTAATATTTAAGGGTTTTCCTGTTTTGGCAGCGGCTTCTAACAAATCTGTTTGACGACATAAAAATGCTGGAATTTGCAAAATATCAACAACTTCGGCAACTGTTGCACATTGGTCTTTATCGTGAACATCTGTAATAACAGGCACATTAAATGTTTTTTTCACTTCTTCAAAAAGCTTTAATCCATTATCTATGCCAAGGCCGCGTGCACCACCAACTGAGGTACGATTTGCTTTATCAAAAGATGCTTTAAATACAAAACCAACGCCTTTTTCATCTGTCAATTTTTTCAAGGCTTCTGCCATTTTTAAAATATGATCGCGTGATTCCATTACACAAGGACCAGCAATTAACATGAACGGTAAATTATTGGCAACATGAAGAGGGGTTATTCCTCCATCGATTGGGACAATTTTATTATGCATAAGGCGTATCTGCTTTCTTTTGTTTCAAAGTTATCTTAGCGTAAATCATTAAAATGCTCAATTTATTTCATAATTAATACATTTTGTTTTTAAACCATGTGTATTGAAAAACAACTCAGTACTTATACCTTTAAAAAAGGTTGACATAATTTAATTTTCTTCACAAACAGCCAGTTTTCTGCTATATTGTGACAAGCGTACTTTTTACTGTAGCCACTTTATGACTGAACAAAAAAATAGCAATCTAAATGGTAGCGATTTTCAAAAAATATTAGCAGATATTGTTGACGTTCTTCATAGTAAAAAAGCACAAGACATTAAAGTTCTAGACCTTAGAAAAAAATCAGCTTTTGCTTCATATATTATCATTGCAACAGGCACATCAACGCGTCAAGTATTCAGTTTATACCAATATGTTGAAAAATATTTTAAAGAAAAATCTATCTATCCCCATATAGAAGGAACAGAAGCTTCTGAATGGATCCTTTTATTTGCTGAAGATATTGTCATCCACTTATTTACGCCAGATATGCGTGAATTTTATCAGTTGGATAAAATTTGGCATACTGGTGATAACCGTCTCGAATTTCCTATAACGTCACCTAAGTAAAAATTGTGGCAAGCATTACCTTGGTTGTTGGGGGGAAAATAAACGGCACCCCAGAAGAAAAAATAATTAATAATTATCAAAAACGCATCAGGTGGCCAATTAAAACGCTTGAGTTAAAGCCTAGTATTACAAACCCAGAAAGCGCTTTTGAAAAAGCAATGCAAGGTGTACCCATCTGGATTGCATTAGATGAAAATGGTGACAACCTTACTTCTTTAAAATTTTCCACCTTAATATCTACCTGCCTAGAAAAACATACGAATATTGGTTTTTTAATTGGTATTGATACGGGCATTCCCAAAAATATATTGGATAAATGTCACCATAAAATATCTTTTGGACAGATGACATGGCCGCACTTATTGGCACGTGTATTGCTTATTGAACAATTATATAGAGCAGGGCAAATTATAATTGGCCACCCCTATCATAAAATATAGATTCAAAGTGATTAGTTACAAACCTCAATTCTGGATTATTTTTCAATGTTAACTTTT
>DPKF01000074.1 GCA_003542655.1 Holosporales bacterium | reverse complement strand
GCTATCAATAATAACGTTTTAATCCAGAATTAGGGTCTTGTGAATCGTGGAAGCATCCTTCGCAAGGTTCAAAAAAGTAATTGGCAATAGAAGCACGGTGCCTAAAGCACAAAAAAAACTGCTAAAATTGCTCTACCAACAGCTTAGCTTAAGTAATTTTCTGATTCATGCAACACAGCCCCAATCTACCATCTATTTTTTTATAAAAAATTAATCCAGAACAAGGGGCAACGAAAACTCTTTATTTACTGCGTGGATGGACATCTAAATACGTTGAGAGTAATTTTTTTTTATCAACTTGCGTATAAATTTGTGTTGTTGATAAACTTGCATGTCCTAAAAGCTCTTGAACGGCACGCAAATCATCAGAACTTTCAATTAAGTGCGTAGCACACGAATGGCGCAGCGCATGTGGTGTTGCAGATTCCGGCAAATTAGCAATTGCGCGATACCGTTGTAATTGACGCTCTGCCGTCGTTACACCAAAACGCCCCCCCTTAATGCCATAAAATAGAGGATAATTATTTCCTTTAGCGTAGGGACATAAATGAAGATAATTATTAAGGGCTGCTCTTACAGTCTCCATGAAGGGAACAGATCTTTGTTTTCCCCCTTTTCCTTTTATCAAAAGAGCTTGCGATATAAGGCAGCCTTGGTTAAGTTGCAAAGCTTCATTAATGCGCAGCCCAACACTGTATATCAACATGAAAAATGCTTTATCTCTAAGGCCTACCCATGGTTCATCAGATAATTGTGGAATATTTTCAAACATATCAAAAATTTGCTCTTGGGACAAAGGTCTTGGTAATGTTTTTTGTGTTTTCGGTGGACGCATCACATCAAAGGGTGATTTTTGAATATGCTTATGCTTTTGTAAAAAGATAAAAAACATCTTCACACTTGAAAAAGCACGTCCAGTGGATTTCACTTGATAAGCCTCTTTCCTGTAAGATAACCATGATCGAATACTCGGAACAGTTAATGTTTGCAAAATAGATACAGTAACCGTAGCCGCCAAATGCCGTTGCAAAAATTGTAAAAACTGTGTCACATCTTTTGAATATGCTTTTACTGTATGTTCAGAGTACCTGCCATAAAGACTATTCAACCACTGATCAAATATTATTTTAAAAGAATAGTCCATATAGCAATCAAAATATACCTTTACTTCTAATATATGCATACAAAAACATTGATTAAAAGACGGAATCAGCGTATTTTAAAAAATAACGAAATTTGATAGACATTTAAAATATGAAAAAAGACTTAAACTTAAAAGCAATATCTGCTCATCTCCAAAAAACATTTTTTTTTGATAACAATGATAAAAAAACTAATATTAACGGACAGCAAGACATGAAAGCATTTATTCGTCCAGCTATATTAGGTCTTATCGTTATCTTATTGGGTATTTTTGTTTATCAATATTTCAAAAATAGCAACACGCAAGAAATATCACTTGAAAATCAATTTGCAAAACTTGAAAAACTCAATAATCAATCTTTCAAAAGTTTAGATTATTATGCCAATGTTAAAGCAACAAAAATTTCAGTATCAGGTGTCTCTAACATTTATGGAGCATTAAATATAGAGGACTCACACGTAAAAGATATGAATATTTACGGCCCCTTAACAGCGCAAAACTCTTATTTTCAGGATGCAAATATTTATGGATTTGCCATTTTATCGACCACACGTTTTCGTGATTTAGAGGTTTACGGACAATTATCCGCCAATAAGATTGTTGTTGAAGGTGATGCATTTGTGGCAAGCACGGTTAATTTGCATCACGCACAAATCAATCGTATGGAGTGCGCAGGATCAGATATCAATCTTCATAATTCAACAATTAAAAAAATTACCGTCAACGGTACAGACGCTAAAAATCCAGTCGTAAACCTTACAGAAAGCCAAGTTGACCTTATCAAATTTGATGGCATGGAAGGTGCCGTCATTTTATATGGTGATAATGCAAGCGTAAAAGAAGTAAAAGGCGGCATTATTACGCGTAAAAATCTAAGTGAGTTAAAAAAATCATAACTCAATTATAGTGATCATCACTATTCAATTGTAAAGGGTCCTTCTGGATTACCGTTTATAAACTGTTGAATATACGGATCATCAGTTTTATCCATCTCCTCTACAGTGCCTGTCCAAATAAGTTTTCCTTCAAAAAGCAGTCCCACGCGGTCTGCTATTGCACGGAGCGAATGAATATCGTGTGTAATCGTAATGGCTGTTGCACCAACTTCTTTTACGCACTTACTAATAAGGGCATTAATTTTACCGCCCACAATAGGATCTAATCCAGTTGTTGGCTCGTCGAAAAAAATTATATCGGGGTTGATCGCAATAGCACGAGCCAAAGCAACACGTTTTTGCATACCACCAGAAAGCTCTGCTGGGTATAAATCAGCAACTTTTGAAGACAGCTCAACGGCATCAAGTTTCTCCAATGCAATTTTTTTTGCATCTTCCTTATGCATGTTTTGTCCATGCGTTAATCCAAAGGCAATATTTTCCCAAATCTTTAAACTATCAAATAAAGCACCACCCTGAAAAAGCATCCCAAAACGTGCTATTTTTTGACGATCATTCGGTGATAAATACGTAATATCGTGCCCATCTAAAATAATTTTTCCTGAATCTGGCTTTAGTAGCCCCATTATACACTTAATAAAAACAGATTTACCTGTACCCGATCCCCCTATCACAACAAAAGATTCTGATTGATGAATCTTTACACTAAAATTATTTAATATAATTTTATCGCCAAAAGCTTTTTTTAAAGAACTAACTTCTATATATGGTTTTGTGGAAGTCATAAGTTAAACCCTATTTTGAGAAAAGGACTGACGTTAACACGTAGTTTGCAATCAGAATTAATACTGAGGAGGATACAACCGCATTAATGGTCGCACGCCCAACACCAGATGCGCCACGATCAGATTGATACCCGTGATAACACCCCATCAATGATATGGCAAACCCAAATACGGCTGCCTTTATAAGACCTGATACAACATCATCATATTCTAAATATTTAATGGTGCTTTGAATATAATTAGTAGAATTAAAATCAAGCTTATGAACACATACTAAATATCCGCCAAATACACCTATTATATCAGCAACAAAAACAAGCAAAGGCAGCATCAAAACACCTGCAATAATCCGCGGAAATACAAGCATTTTTAAGGGATTTGTCGACAGCGTTGTCAAAGCGTCAATTTGCTCTGTCACACGCATTGTGGCAATTTCAGCAGCCATTGAAGACCCTATACGCCCTGCTACCATAAGTCCAGCAAGAACAGGCCCTAATTCACGCGTAATAGATAACACAACAACTGTTGCTATAGCACTTTCTGCAGAAAACCTGGAGAACCCTGTATAACTTTGAAGGGCCAAAACCATTCCCGAAAAAACAGCCGTCAACCCCACAACTGGCAATGAATAAAAACCAATAGTTAAAAACTGTTCAAAAATTTGCTTACCATAGTAAGGTGGCCGAATACCATTCCATAATGTAGAAAATAAAAAACATGATATTTTTCCAACTTTATGAACAAATCTGATTACCATACGCCCTGTTGATGGTAAAAATTCAAACATAAGAAAACCAAAAATAAATACAGATATATACAGTGTACCACTACCTGACCAAAGAAACTAAAACTAATTTTATTGAATTCATCATTAAATATAAATAAAATTTTATATTATATTTTTAAATATTGCTGAGTAATTTTAATATATTATTTGCAAAAACTATTGTATTCATATCACCACAAATGCTATGCTTCCTATGATTCAGTAAAAATGATAAAATTATAGACAAGCCTTATACAATTTTTAATAAGCTTATATGTAATATTGAGATACAAAAATGAAACCTGCTTTTATTTCACGCAAAGACAACAGCCTTGTGGGCAGATGGTGGTGGACTGTTGACAAATGGTCACTCGTCTCCTTATTTGTCTTAATTGGTATTGGCCTGGTGATGAGCTTTGCCGCAAGTCCACCGGTCGCACACAGATTAAAATTAGATACATTTTTCTTTGTCAAACGTCATATTATCATGATTTTTCCAACGCTGGCTCTTATATTTAGCATTTCACTACTAACGCCTCTGCAAATACGTCGCTTAAGTGTTGTAGGCTATATAGCTGGGGTGATACTTATTATTTTAACAATCTTACATGGTGTTGAAATTAAAGGTTCTAGGCGCTGGATCAGTATTGCCGGAAACTCTATACAACCATCAGAATTTATTAAACCTTTTTTTGCTGTTGTGAGCGCATGGATGATTTGCGAAAAAGTCAAAAATCCTAACTTTCCAGGACTCATCATCTCCTTCTCACTTTTAAGTATACTCGTCAGCATTTTAATGATGCAACCAGATCTAGGCATGACTGTCGTCGTTGTTGCAACATGGGTGACGCAACTCTTTTTATCTGGCATTCCCATGCTATGGGTTGGCGCAACATTTGGTATTGGCACGTTATTTCTATTACTTGCATACTTTTTTTTCCCACATGTCACAAAACGCATAGATCAATTTCTATACCCTGCTGCTGGAGACGCAAAACATGAATTGTATCAAATTACACAGTCATTAGAAGCGTTTAAAAGTGGGGGTTTTTTTGGAAGGGGCCCCGGAGAAGGCATTGTCAAAAAACATGTGCCAGATGCGCATGCAGACTTTGTATTTTCTGTTACAGGAGAAGAATTCGGTCTTATCATATGCTTAATCATCGTTGGGTTATTTTGCTTTATTGTGGTACGTTCTTTAATAAGGCTCATGGAAAAATCTAACTTATTTACCGTCCTTGCTGCATGCGGTCTTATATTTCAGTTCGGATTCCAAACCTTTGTTAATATGGGATCCACCTTAAATTTAATTCCAACAAAAGGCATGACCATGCCCTTCATTAGCTACGGTGGATCATCCATGCTTGCCCTTGGCATTGGTATTGGCATGATATTATCCCTCACCAGAACAAATCACAGTACATTGGAAGAATAATGACAAAACATTTCACACTGATTACAGGTGGTTCTGGGGGCCACGTTTTTCCCGCTATTGCATTATATGAAGAACTAGAATCCAAAGGCTACGCGGCGCATATTATTGTGGATCACCGGGGGCGACACTACGTGCCAGATTCTGTACAAAATGTAACAGAAGTTCCCATTCATCGTATTTTTCCGCCGTTTGGGAAACTGTTTTATCCGCTTTCATTAATGCTGGCTTTTTTGAGATGCTTACTGTTATTCATCGTTAAAAGGCCTAAAGCTGTCGTTGGATTCGGTGGATATACAACAGTACCAGGAATGACGGCTGCAAAGCTTTTATTTATCCCAATTATATTGCATGAAGGCAATTCTTTTTTGGGTCAGGCTAATCGTTTTTTACAACCATGGGCAAAAAAAATTGCCTTATCATTTAAAAAAACAGACTTTGTACAACACAACGATGCAACGGTAACAGGACTGCCTCTACGAAAATCTATACGTGATAACATCGTGCAATATACGCCCCCTTCAGAAGAATCAACATTAAATATTTTGGTCATTGGTGGCTCTCAAGGTGCTGGTATTTTTGCACGCCTTATTCCTGACGCTGTAAGACTGCTTCCTAAATATAAGCAAAAACGCCTTCATATTCGTCAACAATGCCGCGTAGAAAATGAAGAAACCGCTAAAATCGCTTATGAAGATTTAGACTGCACGATAGAGATGAAACCTTTTTTTGACGATATGCCAAAAGAATATAACCAAGCCCACTTAGTCATTTCAAGATCAGGGTCATCGTCCCTTTTCGAACTTGCGGCCTTTAAAATGCCTGCTATTTTAATTCCGTTTGCAGCCTCCGCAGAGGGTGATCAAGCAAAAAATGCCGCCTTATTTCATGAAAAAGACGCATGCTGGTTATTTGCTGAACGTGAAGTAAACACGGCCCAAATAGAAAATATTCTATCTGAAGTCTTAGAAAAACCCGACATATTGATGCAAAAATCAAAAAATATGGCAAAAATGTATGTCGCCAATTCTAGCAAAAAATTAGCAGATTTGGTTGTGTCAACTTAAAATGTTTTATAGTTCACCAAATGAACGTCTTATATTCTGTAATGTTTTTTGAAAGATGGGTGTATATTTCTGAATGCGTAAGTAAATTTGATCCGCTAAATCTTCATCATAAGTATGAGATGTTTGATTGCGATCGCTCAACATGCTAAGCCATATTTGTTCATCATCAATTAACCCACCCGCATAGGCTTCTTTTAAAACATCCCGTGGATATTGCACTATCACGCCTTGATTATATAAAATTCTCTTTAATAATTTCCAAAAAAGTTCAATTGTAAATTCAAATCGCTGAATCGTTGCATCTATATTACTACGATCTTCACGCATAGGCTGAGTAACAATAGCTGACAATGACGTTAATGCTTTTTCAAATTTTTGAAATGACTCTGCAACAATAGCATCCATTTTATAATCCTTTTTGATACAGTGTAACTTTATCGCGCATAATCGCTTGATAAAGTGGATTGGACTTTTTTAGTGTATCAAGTCTAATGCAATCAATCTTTAATAAAGTTGGCAATAACTCAATCTTATTCATAATTATAGCCCAGTCACCATCTGTTGCATGCTGGCATTGAATAGCTAAATCAATATCTGACCGTTCTTGATAATCGCCCCTAGCGCGCGATCCAAATAAATAAATAGCTTCCACAACCTTTATATTTTTCAAAGCACTAATAATATTTGCTTTTAATACACAATCTAAACCAGGTATCATTTTCACCATCCATCAGCTTTATGCTGCACTATAACTTCAACCTAAAAATCGCGTAAGCGGCTTAAGGTTTCATTCTGACCGATAATGCTCATCACCTCAAAAAGGCTGGGGGATACGGTGCGCCCTGTTAACGCTATGCGCAGCGCTGATGCAACAACACCTAGTTTTGCCTCATACTGGTTTGCAAGGTCGCGCGTTTTGTCCATTAAAACGTCTTCAGCAAAATCTTCTTGTGTGGATAAAAAATCAATATAACGTGTTACCCACAAACGCGTTTCATCTGTTATTTGGTCTTTAGCAGCGTCCTCTAAATCAGGTTTATGCATATAAATTTCTGCACCCCAAGCAAGATCAATAAGTGTTTTAGCACGTGCTTGAAGACCCGGCATTCCTTTTATAATAAGCGTTTCTGCCATAGGGGTTAGCCCTTTTAAAAGGGGTCTAATGTTTTCTAATAAATAAGATGGGTCTGCATTTTTAATATAGTGCGCGTTTAAGTTCTTCAATTTAATATCATCAAAACGGGCTGCAGATTTGCCCACACCTTCTAGGGTAAACCATTCAACTGCCTGTGCGTCCGAAATAATTTCAGCGTCACCGTGCCCCCAACCAAGGCGCAATAAATAATTACGCATCGTCTCTGGCAAAAACCCCATATCTTTATAAGCGTCCGTTCCAACAGCGCCATGACGCTTAGAAAGTTTTGCGCCATCGGGTCCGTGAATCAAGGGAATGTGGGCAAATTTTGGCACGTCCCACCCACAGGCCTGATAAAGGTGATACTGCCTAAAGGCATTATTGAGATGATCATCACCCCGAATAATATGGGTGATCCCCATATCATGATCGTCAACGACAACAGATAACATATAGGTTGGCGTGCCGTCCGCACGCAGCAAGATCATATCATCCAAAATATCATTTTGAACACTAACATCACCTTGAACCAAGTCTGTAATTGTCGTCTTACCGTCTTGCGGTGCTTTCAAACGAATCACCGGCTTAACGCCTTCTGGTGCTAATTTTGGGTCACGATCACGCCACATCCCATTATACTTTGGTGTTTGATGATTAGCGCGCGCATCCTCGCGCATTTTGGTTAATTCCTCAGGGCTGCAGTAACAGTAATATGCCCTACCCTGCTCTAACAATTTATGGGCAACTTCTTGATGTCGTTCAATACATTTTGATTGAAAAACAACCGCGCCATCATGCTTTAAACCAAGCCAATTTAAGCTTTCAAATATAGCATCAACCGCTTCAGGGGTAGAACGTGCTTTATCTGTATCTTCAATACGCAGTAAAAATTCACCCTTATTGTGCTTGGCAAATAAATAATTGAAAAGTGCCGTTCTTGCCCCCCCAATATGCAACATACCTGTGGGGCTAGGGGCAAAACGTACTTTGATCATAATTTTTCCTATTTATCGTCTGTTGTTGGAATAAAACTATTGGGTTTATATAATTCTTTAGAATAATTTGGTTTTGACAACTCTTTACCGTCTAACAATTGCTTAATCTCATCACCTGTAAGTGTTTCAAATTCAAGCAAAGCATTCCCCAATATATGCAATTTATCCAGATTATCCGTCAGCATTTTTTTTGTATCAGCGTAACATGTCTCTAACACTTTAGCTATTTCCTGATCTATCTTTTCAGATGTTGCTTCAGAATAAGGTTTAGATGAAATATACCCCTCGTCTTCATTTTTAAAGTTTTGAAAACCTAAATCGCCATTAAGACCACCCTCGCGAATCATATAACGTGCAATGCGCGTTGCTGCTTGAATATCTGAACTAGCGCCTGTTGTCACTTTATCATGACCGAATATCAGTTCTTCAGCAATACGGCCCCCCATTGCAACCTTAATGGATGCAAGTAATTGTGCACGTGTCATTGACACACGATCGTTTTCAGGCAGTTGCATAACCATACCAAGCGCCTGACCACGGGGAATAATTGTTGCTTTATGAATAGGGTCCGTATCTTCCAACAGCGTTCCAACCAAAGCATGCCCGCCCTCATGAAAAGCCGTTAATTTTTTTTCTTTATCAGTCATCGCCATCGTTTTACGCTCTGCACCCATCATGACTTTATCTTTAGCATGCTCTAATTCTTTCATACCCACAGAAAGTTTACCTGTGCGCGCTGCCAAAAGGGCAGCCTCGTTCACAAGGTTAGCAAGCTCTGCACCAGAAAAACCTGGTGTACCACGTGCAATCACGTTAACATCAACATCTTTATGCATCGGTGTTTTTTTCATATGCACTTTTAAAATTTGTTCACGACCTAAAATGTCTGGGTTTGGCACTGTTACTTGACGGTCAAACCGACCTGGGCGCAGTAATGCCTTATCTAAAACATCCGGTCTGTTTGTTGCGGCCACAATAATGACGCCTTGATTTTCTTCAAAGCCATCCATTTCAACAAGCAACTGATTTAATGTTTGCTCGCGCTCATCGTTGCCACCGCCCATACCAGATCCACGATGGCGACCGACAGCGTCAATTTCATCAATAAAAATAATGCATGGTGCACTTTTTTTTGCTTGTTCAAACATGTCGCGCACACGACTGGCCCCCACACCAACAAACATCTCCACAAAGTCGGATCCAGAAATTGAAAAGAAAGGCACATCGGCTTCCCCTGCAATGGCGCGCGCTAATAATGTTTTACCTGTTCCTGGAGGCCCCACTAATAAAACACCACGTGGAATGCGGGCCCCCAAACGCTGAAACTTTTGCGGTTCTTTTAAAAAATCTATAATTTCTTGAAGATCAGCTTTTGCTTCTTCTATGCCAGCAACCTCTTCAAATAAAACTTTCTTTCCTTTTTCAAGCAACCGTGCTTTAGATTTTCCAAAACCCATAGCGCCGCCACCGCCACCTTTTTGCATATTGCGCCACATAAAAAAGAACGGGAGAGACAAAAGAATAAGAGGCAACCACGACAAAAGAATAGCCCATATAGATGAACCAGAATCTTCTTGTAATTTAAATTTTAATGTTGCATCTTTTTCAGAAATTTCAGTAATAAGCTTTTCTGTTAACGGCCCTGTTGTTGTTTGTGACTGCCCATTTTTCAACACATACACAATCTCGGCGCCTTGGGCATTAACCTTATCAATACTGCCATCACGCACGTCTTTTAAAAAATCAGAATAAGCCACAGACTTTGCTGCAGGCTCTGTTGGTGCAACATTCATCATTTTCACAAGAACAAATAAAGCTAAGAAGCCACCTATCCAAATAAGGGCATTTCGATGATTTTGGTTCACAATGTAACCCTTTCCTGATATTTTAAATAGAAGTACAGTATCTATTATTATTTATTGTATTCTTTAAATTTATACCATACATTGGCACCTCAGGTTAAGAACAGTCAGTGTAGTTTTTTATTTATTTTACGGGAAACTTGCCATCATATGTACAAATGGAAGAACTCAACAATGATGCGACAATATCCAGTATTGTTTGGCATGCTGCTATCTATATCGGCACATACGGTGATTGCAATGACCATTTACACGCTAAATTCAACAACACCGGGCAACAATCACAAAAAAGTAGATTTTCCATTGGTTGACTTTAAATGGCAAGAACCACAAGAAAAACCAATTGTTGTTAAAGACGGAAATCAGAATAAGACAAAACACCAATTGCCGAAAAAAAAATCTTCAGCAATGAAAAGTGCATCATTAACAAATGATATACCCCATGATTTAAAACCCAGTGTCTATAACGAAATGCCAACCTATCCAGCGGCTGCACAACAGCAGAATATAGAGGGAAATTTTAGTGTATCCCTTATCTTAGATAAAAGTGGGCATGTAACACAGATTATATTCCAGACAAATAATGAACCCCCTACCCTTTTAAAGGCGGAGGTTATAAAAAAACTGTCTAAATGGAAATTTACATCAAGTCAAAATTTAACAAATATGCAAATAAATGTGCCCATTCAGTTTAAATTGGATGTTTAAAATTCAAAACTCACAACGCCTTGAACAGCCCAACGCGCCGTTTTTACAGTTAAATAATCACCGCCCAAGTTTGCTGCAGAATCTGGTAATTTCACATTAAAGTCATAACTCACTTTTCTGTATACTTCTAATCCAATGGTTACGCCATCACTAGCATGTCCCATAATCCCTAAACCAAAAACAAAGACGGGTTGCTTATTTGTAAAAGTCTGTCTTACAGGCCCCGCCGGATCTTCGGCAACATAGGTAATGGAACGTGGCCCATATTGGATGCCAAGAATAGCATACGGTGTAATACCGTCAAAATGAAGGCCAGCTTGCCCCATAATACCAACAGCGCCAGTTGTTTTAACAGAAATATAATCCAATGTATCGCCGTCTGTTGCATTACGGTAAACTTCTTTATTAAGGGGAGTCAAAACACCATACATATAGGCCCCAAGATAAGCCATGCCTTGATAAGTTCGAACACCTATATGCATAGACCCCAAAGCAGTGTTCACGGCATAAGGTTGTTGCACTTTTGTGAAAGCAAACTGATCATCACGTGCTTTCAGGCTATCGTTTTGTTGCATACCACCAGCACCAAATCCAAATACAAATTTGTGACCCTGTACCTTTTTATTTGCGCTGCCATCTTTGGGGCAATCAGCCAAAGCAATTGCCGGCACACACAATAATAATATTTTTGGTATCACGTTAACTCCATATTAACTTTTACATCATATATTGATGTTAGGATAGTTTTTTTATATTCACAAGAGATTTAATGAACTATAAAATTTTATTCTTTCTATGTTTTTCCTACAATGCTATTGCGGCAAATATGGCGTATGACGCTACTAAAGTCAGCGCTTGGGCTGGCGATATCCATCCCAACGCAATACACAATATAGAACGCTATATTCGTGTCATTCTTCATCAGAATCCACAAAACATGCCAACTACAGGAAAATTTAACGGCACTTTAAGTAAATACTGCAAAGGATCATCCACAAGCAACTTAGACCCAAATATAGAAATCTTAAGAACCTGGCCAGATGCTGGCGGCAATTGTGCACAAAAACAATATGACCTGGTGATGGAATCCCTCTCACGATATGATGCGCAACAAGTAAGAAATAGAGATGCCGAAATAACCTCTTTACGTATTGCAATTCAAATGCTACGTGATCTTAATCGCCGTTTAAAAACAGAGGTTGCAGCGCTAGAAAGATTTATTGCAGAAGATTTAGAGCGTATTATACGTACCTATATGGAATATATAAATCGAACTGAGAATACATTTCAAACACATGCTGTGCAATTACAAGCCCATCTTGCAGAGCTTAATCGATTAAGCTCGTTAATACAAGGTAATGCTTCAGCCCGCGGCATGATAGCAGATATTGAAGCCGCACAAGCAGAATCTACCCGATTACTAGCTGAAGCTGAACAAGCTGGAACTCAAGAAATTGCTGGACTACGGCAACAGGTACAAGATGCCCAAGCCATAATTACTGCCACAACACATTCTTTAGCTGTACTACAGCAGCAAATAGGAATAGTTCACCAAACTTTAACCCCTTAACATAAAGGAATAAACCATGAAAAAACAACTTTTAACAGCATTATTGCTAACCACCTGTATGACAACATTTGCGGAAACTTATGCTAGCGATGATAATGCTCAACCAGTAGTCGCGGCGGCGGCCCCCGCTCCACAAACAAGAGCAGCACATTTGGCCGCAATACGGGCGCGGGCGCAAAATAGACAGACTGAAGTAGAGCAAAAAACAGCCAATATCAGAGGGCATGCAGCCACTGTAGCGAATACGCGTCAAAATATTGCTCGTCATACTGCAAACTTAGAAGAGGGTTTAACCGCTATCGACAGCAAAATGGATCCTTTAGCGACCCTTGCTGGCCAGGGCGAAACAGCGATAGCAAGACATGCGGGTGTATTAACCACTATTAAAAATGACACAGAACGTTTGGCAACAGAGGCACAACGCATAACTGCTACCTTAGATCAAACTATAGAGGATAAAACTAGAGCATTAGAAACGGCCATAAGAGCAGGAGATAGTGATATTGAAGCAAGACAACGTGAACTTAGAGACCTAAGCGCTGTTCATGCAAGTATCACAGGACAAATTCGTTCTTTGATGGATGCTGTTGATACAATCAACCATCTGTTAGATCCAACTGCTGAGTAATTCAGTACAGTATAATCGTTACAAGAGGGAAATATATCATGAGAAAAATTTTGATGCTATGCATAACAATGCATACGGGTATATTTGCCTCTACCCCTTCTGAACGCATGGCAATTTTAAAAAATAAAGCAGCACAACGACAAGCAAACATTGATGGTCTACAACAATCTATTACCGATGCAGAACGTCAATTGACGAGAGCAAGGTCAGAAGAATCACGCCTAAAGGACAATTTAGCAGATACAATAGAATCGGCAGATTCATCAGCAGATTCCATGCAGAATCAATTACAAACAACACTTCAAATTACCCTTGAACAAACAGAACAACATGCACGACAAAATGCAGAAAAACAATCTTACATTAAACAGTTTGACACCCTACGTCTGCGCTATGAAGGGCTGTTTAAAATTCTTATAGATAAATTAAAGGCGTTACAACGTAATGCATTAGAAGACGCAGAAACGATTGCACGCCTTACATTAGAACGCGACATGTATTTAGAAAAGCCAGCAGGCTTTCTTGCAATCAGTAAACCAAAGCTTTCAACAAGCCCCATCTCTACCGGTACACAAACAGAAACACACAAACCTAGCGACCTCCCAAAAACGCCAGATCATGGGAAAATTCCATCCGTTCAAAACATAGAACCTCCAAAAGAAATCCGTACAGCACTTAATCGCTTACAAGGGAGCACAACGCCTTTGATAGATTGGCAACGTGAAAATAAAGAATATACTCTCTCTATCGCTAAGGGTGAGAACCTAAGTATTACTCCAGAAAAACGGCATATTTATCGCTGTTGGGTTGCTGCTGCTTTAATTCAAAAATGGTCAAATCCAGAGTCTAAAAATACTAAAGCAATGCAAGAATGGATGACTGGAAATGATAAAGGCATGCGCATTCCTGAACTATCTAATAATAGCTGTTTTCAAAAAGGTGAAAATTATCGCGCAATTTACCAATGGATGCAAGCTCATGATATACTTTTCGAAAAGGCTGTTGAACAAGTGAATGCACTTTCACCCAGCCCAGGACGCTCGCCGTTTCTCTCTCGCCATAATTCTAAGGCGTCTTCAGACCATACAGAAGACAGGTCGCTCGGTTCTGAATTTCAGTCAGCTGGATCAACACCAAAAAAGGAACATATTTACCATCCCCATGAAGAATTGTCAGACGCAGAATACTCACCACAAGAAACAGAAATTTTTATGGAAGAAGCCCAATAATACCTCATTTTTTACACTAAATATATTCAGCAAGCGGCTTTATTTATAGTTGATTGCAAGTTAGACTATTATTAGTGTCATCTTGAGAGCCAAAAATATGTCAGATTTAAAAAAACGTATTTTTGACCATATAAAACAAAACGGCCCCATTACTGTGGATCAATATTTAAATATGGCTCTCTATGACCCGAAAGATGGTTATTACTTTAAAGAGGGCATCATTGGTCGTGATGGTGATTTCATCACAAGCCCGGAGATCACCCAAATTTTTGGCGAACTTATTGCCATTTTTATCATTGACCAATGGGCTAGTATTGAGTCTAACTATGACTTACACATTATTGAATGTGGGCCGGGGCGTGGCACATTAACAGCCGATATTTTAAATACCATCAAGCAATACGACGCCGTATATGAACGCACGCACATCCATCTGGTTGAAATAAGCCCCTACTTAAAAGAATTACAGCAAAAAAAACTTAAAGATTATAAAAATATTCAGTGGTATACATCTTTAGAGGCGGTTCCACAGTGTAGTGGCTATACTTTTATTCTGGCAAATGAATTTTTTGATGCACTACCCATTAAACAATACACCGGCCACGACCAGCAAACAAAAGAACGCATGGTCTTTATCAACGATCACGGAAATCTTTCTTTTAGCACCCCAGACGACACTATTATTCATGAAGTATGCCCAGCCTATAAAACAATTATGGATAATATTAATCTGCGCTTACAAAGCGCACCCGGTTCTGTTCTGATTATTGATTACGGAGACGACGCCAAAAATAGAACAATAAATACACTGCAAGCCTTACGAGATCATAAACTTACCCATGTATTTGATGCACCTGGTAAAGTAGACATATCGCATCAAGTAAATTTTAATATACTGCGTAATTTAACAGACCTTTCTATACTATGCTATCCGCTAATCACCCAGGGAGATTTTTTAAACCAACTTGGTATAGATTTACGTTTACAACAATTATTACCTGGTGCATCCGCAGAACAACGTAT
>DPKF01000159.1 GCA_003542655.1 Holosporales bacterium | reverse complement strand
AAGAAAATTATTTAATTTTTGCTTCTTTAAAAATGACATGCTTACGAACAACTGGATCGTATTTACGCATTTCCATTTTTTCTGGTTTTTGACGTGGGTTTCTTTTTGCTACATAGAAAAATCCAGTATCTGCAGTAGATAACATTTTCAAATTAATAACTGGTGATTTCTTGGCCATAATAAATTCCTAAAAGTACCTTAATAAATAAGTGGTGCGCCCGAAGAGAGTCGAACTCCTAACCTTCAGATCCGTAGTCTGACGCTCTATCCAATTGAGCTACGGGCGCTAAACAGTAAGTAAATTGTAATATGTTTTCATCTGTTGTGCAAGTATTATTTTTTAACTTGTGCAAGTTCTCACTATATTTAACCCAGCAAGATTCCATCAATGCTTTTTACTTTATCACGGCACTTTGCTGCTTCTTCAAATTCTAAGTTTTCAGCATGTTTTTCCATCTGTTTTAACAAAGCCATTTTTTCTTTTTCTAATGTCTTTGTGGTCTTAAAAGAACCAGATTTTTTATCAATAAGACCATTATTTATGTTTCTCGATTTCGTTAGATTTTCTGCAGATACGCTATCAAGTGACCGTGTTACAGTTTCGGGGGTTATATTATATTTTTTATTGTGTTCTTGCTGTTTTGTGCGGCGTCTATCTGTCTCCGACAACGCTTCTATCATGGATCCTGTTGTATGGTCGGCATATAAAATAACATGACTTTCAGAATTTCGTGCAGCGCGCCCAATGGTTTGAATAAGTGACGTTTTCGATCTTAAAAACCCCTCTTTATCAGCATCTAAAATGGCAACCAGACCACATTCGGGAATGTCTAAGCCCTCACGTAATAAGTTGATACCAACTAAAATATCATGTGCGCCAGATCTTAAGGCCCGTATGATCTCAATACGCTGTAACGTATCAATGTCAGAGTGCATGTATTCTACTTTAAGGCCAGATTCTGTTAAATATTCGGTGAGTGCCTCTGCCATTTTTTTTGTAAGGGTTGTCACCAAAATGCGAAAACCCTTTTGAATTGTCTTTCTGCATTCATGCATAAGGTCATCAATTTGATTTTCGCAAGGGCGAATACTATAGTAAGGGTCAACAAGCCCTGTTGGTCGAATGACTTGTTCTGTAAACACGCCTTGCGTTTGGTTTAATTCAAAGGGGCCAGGTGTTGCTGACACAAAAATTGTTTGTGGGCGCATTTTATCCCATTCCTCAAATTTTAACGGCCGGTTATCAAGGCATGACGGCAGCCTAAAGCCATGTTCTGCAAGGTTTGATTTTCTTGCCCTGTCCCCTTTAAACATGCCATTAATTTGTGGCACACCCACGTGTGATTCATCAACAAATAATAAGGCATCTTTAGGCAAATATTCAAAAAGGGTAGGGGGCGGATCCCCAGGTGACCGGCCTGTTAAATAGCGTGAATAATTTTCAATGCCAGCGCAACTGCCAGTTGATGCCATCATCTCTAGATCAAACTGAATGCGTTGATCAAGGCGCTGACGTTCCACCAGTTTTTTTTGATCTTCAAGTTCTTTTAAACGTACGATACGCTCAGCTTGAATTTGTTTAATGGCTTGTTGTAACGTTGGTCCAGGTGTTACGTAGTGTGAATTGGCAAATATTAAAATGGTTTCTAATGTGCCAAATTTTTCACCTGTTAAAGAATCATGCTCTGTAATAGATTCTAATGTGTCACCAAAAAAGTTGAGGCGCCATGAACGGCTTTCACTGTGGGATGGAAAAATTTCTAAGATATCACCTTTTTTACGAAAGGTACCACGCGTAAAATTAAGGTCATTTCGCGTATAGTGCAAGGCAATTAATTTATGGGTGATCGTATCTATACTGATTTCATCCCCAACTTTTAGGGGGTAGGTCATCTCTGCGTAGGTTTCGACACCCCCAATGCCGTATATGCAAGAAACACTGGCCACTAAAATAACATCGCGCCTGGTTAGAAGTGCACGTGTTGCACTGTGACGCATACGGTCAATCTCTTCATTAATGGCTGCCGTCTTTTCTATATATGTATCAGATTTTGCGACATAAGCCTCCGGTTGATAGTAATCATAGTAAGATACAAAATATTCCACAGCATTTTCTGGGAAAAATGCCTGCATTTCATGATATAACTGTGCTGCAAGTGTTTTATTGGGGGCCATAATAAGCGCTGGGCGCTGTGTTTTTTCAATGACATTCGCCATGGTAAATGTCTTGCCCGATCCGGTTACCCCCAGTAAAACTTGATCACGCATATTGTCATGAAGCCCTGCCACCAGTTCTCTTATTGCAGCAGGTTGGTCGCCCTGGGGTGTATAGCGGCTAACCAGTTTAAATGGAATATGCTGTTGATTTGCTTGTTCATATAAAAGGGGATAGAGCATTATCTGTTGTTTTTGATACCTGTTATATGCAGTTTAGCACGTATATAAAAATACTAAAAATTGTTTAAAAAAATATTGTAATCCATTTAAAATTTTAGTATCTTGTAGGGGATCATGATGATCATTTGTTAAGTACAAGCCCATAAGGAGTATGGAAATGAAGAAAATTATAAGTACTTTCGCACTATTTTACCTAAGTATTAGTACTATATGCGCTACTGCAAGTGCTTCTCTTGACCCAAAATTAAGATCTGTTTTTGCAGATATAGGGTCATTGCAGCAAGCCAATGCAAGGCAGCCGTCGTGTTTTATTGTGCATGCATATGCAGGTGAACGTGACGATTTATTACAAAGTCAAGCACAAATCAATGAGCTGCTTCAGCTATGTGGTCTTCGTGTTATTTTTCATACCAATGGTGATGCTGATGGTCTAGCCGTTGGCGGTGATATTAATGCTTTTATGGAAAATTCTGTAAAAGAGAGTGATTTTGTTGTCGTCTATTTTACAAAACAATTTGCAGCACGCGAAAAGGTGTTTAATAGCGGTGTTAAAAATGAGGTGACACATATAATTGATCGAATTGCAATAAATGGAACTAGATTTTTAATTCCAATTTTGATGGAGGCACCGATAGAAAGTTGTGTGCCAACAGCACTAAGAAATTTAATGATCATTACGCCATTTTTAGACAATAATCATTTTGATATAAATCAGTGTGCAATAGAGCTTTTAAAGCTTTTTCCTGTAAGATTTTTTGCTGAACACTTGGGGGTGAAAAATAGAGTTAAGCATTACCTTCAGTCTGGTACAGTAAAAAATCTAACACAAAAGGAAATTGAAGCTGTTGATGTTGTAGCACCGTCTTCAACAAAGGTGATTTCGCAGGCGACAGTTTTGCCGACAGATTTACCTAGCCTTTTTCCATTAATAAAGCATATGATCACAACGCCAGATTTATCTGTTGCAGCGGCCTGTGAAGACATGTGTATATTTGTTAATGCATGGAAAAATTTTGATTTGACCACCAAAGAAGAACTTATTATTGGCTTTTCAAAATTAGTGAGTTTTGAATTGCCACAGTGGCCTGAACGTTATGATCTACCTATTAAATATAACACACTAGAAGAAGCTCAATCAGTGTATTTCGTGTTTCATGAAATGTTGCAACTTTATGATAGGCTGGCGAAAGAATTAGCTAGCTCTAAAAAGTTAGATGGTCGCTCTAAAAAAGCAGATGAACAGAAAATAGATCGTAAAAAGAGGGAATATCTTTTGAAAACGGTCTTAAAACCACAAGGGAAACAATTTGTATGTAAGTGGGAAGTTCTGGTGTTAGACAATATTGAGGTTGGCCTAAGAGAGAGTAAAAATTTAATTTTTGAATTTTTCTTGCAACCCGCATCGGATAAAGCACCCACAATAATGGCCATCATGCAAAAACCCTAAAAAACCCCTAATAAGTATGCCTCCATTAACGAATTATTTACTTTTATCCCCTATCCTAAAAATAGTTTCAACAAAGGGTAAGTAATATGATGAAAAAAAGTATCGTGACATTTTTCTGTTTAGTGGGGGTTCATAGTTTAGCGGCTGAAACGAGTCAGGAAGATCAAACAAGGAAAATTGAACTTAATCAAATAGAAGCACTGCAACGGTCTTTATCTGAACGAGCAGACTTTTTGCGCTCTCAGTCAGATGAAAGATCAACGGTTCACTTGCGGCTTAGTTCCGTTGATGCGCGTGCAGATACCTTGAGAGATGACGCAAGAGAGGCGCAGCCTGGAAGAGGTGGTGCTGCCTTATGGAAAGATGATCAAGCGCCAACATATAAATCAACAAGCATGCGATATGGAAACTTCAGAGGTTACTTAGATGACTTTAAAGCGTTATTTAAAAAATCTTTTCCTAGCAATATGTTAAATTTGACTGTTGGGTGGTCTAATTTTTCTGAGATAGAAAAAAAAGACGTGCTAACAACATTAGCCAAACAGATTGAAAGTGAGACTGATTGGGTGCAGACAAATGAAATAGTTTATGAATATGCGAATATTGAAGATGGAAAAGATGTTATTCGTATGATGCAAGATATGAATGACCTAGCTAAACTTGTTACTAAAGAAGCAAAAGGTCCTAGTAAGAACAAAATTCCAACAATTAGTATGCGGCAGGACAAAAACACATACAGAATTAAGTTAGAAGTTTATGCGGCAGATCTATCAGGTAAAAACACGAATATACCCTATACATTCACCGTTATTCTAAAGCCAGCTCCTGGACTTCAATCAACTATTTTAGCATTGTTAGGTTAAAAGTAAAAAAGGATATTTATCAAAGCGTATAAATATCCTTTTTTATGCTTGCAGTAAGCCCACTACCTAAAAAAAATCTTTAAATAAAGAGCGGTTTTGCACATATGGGGGCCCGCTTCGCTTCTTATCAGCCCCCTCTCCCACTAAAAGCTGGGCCCATCATCTTTATAAGCCATTAAATGATTTATTCTGCAACAGTCTTTTTTGTTATATTTAGATACAAATAAAGATTAATTTGTCATAATTTTAACATTTTGTTAATTGTATGGTTCTGAGTAGTAAAGGAACGGATTTCGTTTAAAGGCAATAGGTGTATTTAAGAACAGATCATTAAGATAGTCAAGAGGCGTTTTATAATGAAGAGCCTTGAGTTTTTTAGCGCAGTTATAAGCTCTTAAAAAGTCCTGAATGTGTTGCCTTAGGCTATCAAAAGTAGAGTAATGAT
>DPKF01000194.1 GCA_003542655.1 Holosporales bacterium | reverse complement strand
CCCTATTCACAGCGTTACGGCATTAAACTGCCAAACGAGCATGAAAAAATAATCATAGAAAAAGCCCTTTCTGTTTTTGCAGAAAATCAGATTATTATTCCAAAATGGTCCCTACCCTATTTTCAAGATTTACCCGGAAATTTAGATGACCATTTTAAAGCACTGCACGAACAAGCCCCCTTTGATATTCGCATCAACCCATTTACAGGTAACCGAGAAGAAGTTTTAGACACCTTTAAACGCAATGGTATTGTGGCACAGACAACTGATTTAAGCCCATTTGGTATACGCCTTAAAAATAGGATCCCCTTACAAGAACTCTCTATTTGGAAAAAAGGTATTATTGAAGTTCAAGATGAAGGCGCTCAACTTGTGTCTTTATTTTCTAATGTAAAGCCGGGTGAAAATGTTCTTGATTACTGTGCTGGGGCCGGTGGCAAAACCCTTTTAATGTCAGCAATAATGAAGAATAAAGGGCGCTTGGTTGCAACGGACTTATTACCGTGGCGATTAAAACAAGGTGTCAAACGTTACAGACGTGCTGGTGTCCATAATGTGCAAGCAAAAGAACTAGATGATACAAAGTGGTGGAAACGCCACCAAAATTATTTTGACTGTGTCTTAATTGATGTCCCCTGCTCAGGTTCAGGAACATGGCGCAGAAATCCGGATCTTAAAATAACGTTTACGCAAAAAGATTTAAAAGAACTGCTTGTAAAACAGCAAGACATTTTAGAAACAGCTAAAAAATATATTCGCCCCGGTGGATTATTCGTTTATGCAACATGTTCTATCTGGCGCGCTGAAAATCATGATCAAATTCAAAAATTTTTAGCAAATAATCCAGAATTTAGTCTGGAACCTATTGGTGAAAACCAGCCTGAAATCATCAAAAAACTGAAAGAAAAACAAGACGCTGAAGGCCTTCAATTAACACCTTTGGATCATCAAACAGATGGATTTTTTATTTCTGTGATGAGAAAAGAGCTTTAAAAGCTTAATACAGAATTAAAAAATGTTATGGATCAATTGATTTTTAGCTTTTTGCATAAAGAAAGATAGAGTCACCCCAATTTGCTAAAATGAGGGTTTGCAGATAGAGTGATTGTCTGATGGGGTTCCAATCCAGGAAAACCATAAAGCATCTTCCACCCCTTCGCCAATTTTGATGACTCTTCCAAGCGTTAAGGATGTTGCCGGCTTTGTGCAGCTTGATCAAATTTTCGAAGCGCTTCTTCAGCTTCATAAAGATCCCGCTTAGCATTCCTGAGCCTATCCATGCGATCTTGTTTTCTCACTTTGTCTTGGTAATTATCACGTGACCGTCCATAGAGGCGATCATTTTCACGCTGTCTCGCATTTTCTTCGTCATTTTCAAGGGTTAACTCTGCTATCCTTTCGCGTAAGTTATGTACCCATTCCTCAAGACCTAGGCGTATTGGGTCTGTTTGTTGATTTGCAAGCTGTTGACTTGTTTGTTCAGTCGGTACTGGTGGCTCTTCTGTTGCATGTGTAACTGCTATCAACGCAATCATTGAAATGGCCATTTTATTTATATTTTTCATCATGAAACTCCTTGTTGATGACTGTTAAAAAGGATTCAAATCTTAAAAAATTTTGAATATTGAAGGCAAATTAATATTTACGAACTATTTATTTGACTTGTACTATAATTTATTATACGGCAAAAACACTAAGAATTAGTTAACGGATCATTGATATTTTCTGGCGTATAGATGTGAACGTTGCCGGCTGCGTGCTGCAGTGTATACATTCACCAATATTTAGGTAACACTATGAAATTTTGACAGATTTACGCCGACCGAAGGCATCTCACTGGTTGATCAAATTTTCTATTATTGTTCTTTTGTGTTCCTGTAATTCAATTTTTTGTGTTTTAAAACTGGTTTCTTTAATATATTCCACATTCCTTAATAAACAGTTAACTCCAAATTGAAAGTGATAACACAAAAATTATACTTATTTTTGCACGTGCAGCCCCTTTCATGGTACAGTGTAAGGTAATTTTAAATAGTTAGGAAAGTAATATGGGTTTAAGTTTTGGGCACCTAGCCTTGCTACTTGTTGTTGTGCTTGTCGTCTTTGGTGCTGGAAAATTACCAAATGTGATGCGTGATCTTGCAAAGGGGATTCGTGCGTTTAAAGAAGGCATGAATGAAGATGAAACAAAAAAGAAAGATGATGATACAATAGTATGATTAAATATATGAAAAGCCCCTTCGCTATACCAATAGCGGTCTCTGCAGGTATTGTTTGTGGTTTACTGGATATTGCATATTTAAATATATTTGCAAAAACAATTGCAGACATATTTATGCGTGTTTTAAAACTACTGTCCTTACCGGTCATTAGTTTTGCCCTTCTATCAACGCTATCTGGGCTTGGTAATTGGCAAACATTACAAAGAATTGGTCTTCGCATCGTTCGTTATACATTGCTTACAACTATTGTGTCCGCTTCTTTTGCAGCGGCTCTTTTCGCAATTTTTAGGCCCAAGCTACAAAATATGACACAAATTCCTGATAACACACTAAGTTCTGCCTCAGGAAGCTATACAGAACAACTCTTAAATAGTTTTATCCCATCCAACATTATGCAGCCTTTTGTTGAACATAATGTGATTGGTGTTTTGATGATTGCTATATTTTTTGGGCTTGGTATTTTATCTCTGCCAGAGAAAAAACGCATGGCGGCACATGAATTTTTAGATAGCATCTTTAGCGTTGTTATGAATTTAATTAAAAGTGTTGTCTTGGTCATGCCTATTGCTGTCTTTGCCTTTATCACTGAATTTGTTCACGATATGCAAGCAGGGCTTGATTTATCTAAACTGGCTATATATCTTGGCATCGTTGTTGGTGCAAATCTTATTCAAGCACTTATATTTCTACCGTTGCTTTTACGCGCAAAAGGAATACCTGTTATCCGCAGCTTTAAGGGCATGTCAGAAGCATTATCTTTAGCATTCCTTTCAAAATCATCTGCTGCATCTATGCCTGTTGCGATGACCTGTGCCGAAAATCTTAAGGCGGATCAACAAGTTGTTCGCTTTAGTTTTCCATTATGTACGACAATCAATATGAATGCCTGTGCTGGGTTTATTTATATTACAGTTTTATTTGTTGCCAGCAGTCACGGTGTTCAATTTGATGTGTTTGAACAAATTATGTGGATATTTATTGCAACCATTGCTGCCATTGGCAACGCTGGTGTGCCAATGGGCTGTTTCTTTTTATCAAGCGCACTGCTTACAACCATGGGCGTTCCCCTCACGTTAATGGGCGTGATTCTACCTGTTTATGCGGTGATTGACATGATTGAATCTGCTATCAATATTTGGTCTGATTCTTGCGTTACACTGATTGTGGACAAAGATCTTAAAAAGATTGATGCCCTAAGCAAGGTGTAGTTTTTTTGTGATTACAAAACTTCGTTTATATCAGTTTCGAAATATCACATCACTAGAACTTCCTATTACAAAAAAAAGCATTGTTTTATATGGTGAAAACGGATCTGGTAAAACAAATATTCTTGAAGCTATTTCTCTGTTTTCTGTTGGCAAGGGCCTGCGCAATGACAGCGCCTTCAACATGGAAAATATTACCTCTGCCCCAAAAAGTGGCTGGTCTAGCACAATCACGTTAAATGGAGACTTAAAGCTTCAAACAAATTTAGAGCCCCAACTCGATTCCAGCTTAAAACGCACAGCAAAAATTCAGGGCGATAATATTCGAAGCCACATGCAATTTTCTGAGTGGCTTCATGTTTTGTGGATCACCCCTGAAACAGACCAATTATTTTTAGATGCGCCAGCAAAACGGCGTAAATTTGTGGATCGTTTTGTTTATGCAAAAGATAAGCTCCATTTAAAACGCGTCATTAAATTTGAAAGTGCTACGCGCCAACGCTTAAAATTATTAAAGTCACAACAAAAACCCAATGAAGAATGGTTAACGGCCATAGAGCAAACAATAGCAGAAGAAGGGGTTGCTTTAGCATTTGCCCGCTATCATTTGCTTCAGGATTTATCAAAATTCCAACCCCAAGGAAAAGAAGAAGGTATACTAACATCTTTTACGGCAAAAATGGACGGTCCATTTGAGGACCTTTTATCCATGGGATCATCCCTTAAAATAGAGGACGCCTTTCGTCAAAAACTTTTTGATAACCGGGTGCGTGATAAAGAATCTGGTATCACCTTATTTGGCCCCCACAGATCTGACCTAAATGTTACCCACCATATAAAGGACATGAATGCTTTTCAATGCTCCACAGGAGAGCAAAAAATCTTGCTTCTTGCCATGATTATCAGCTTTATGGAATCCGTTTGCTTTAATAATGAGCAACTGACGATTTTCTTATTGGATGATGCCATGGCACACCTAGACGCGCATCACCGTTTTGTTTTGTTTCATAGGTTAATAGCCAATCAGGATAAAAATTTCCAAGCTTGGTTTTCAGGAACAGACCGTTATCTGTTTAAAGACTTGGAAGAAAATGCTGACTTTTTCTATGTACCAGGTTTGCATCAGAAATGTAACCGTCCAAACAAGTGCACCTTATCTCTTGAAAGACGCGAAGATCCTAGAAACTACATTTTGAACTGAACATAAAAAATAATTTTATTTTTTTAGTTAAGTGGTGTTTTCTAAAAGTATAAGGCTTGGTTTTTGGTAATCATCTGGTATTTTTGCATTCCAGGGCATCAGCTTTTCCA
>DPKF01000134.1 GCA_003542655.1 Holosporales bacterium | reverse complement strand
ATTATTTTTCCAAAAAGATATATAACGCGCTTGTGGAATGTGGCTATAAATTCAAAAAATATATAAAATTTTACATATAATCTTGAAATTTTTATTAAAATTTTGTCTAATTAAAGGACTGGATATTGTTATTATAGAATAAAATGACCCAAAGAGATCTGCCAAAAGATTATACTCCTTCTGAAGATGAAGAGTTTATGAATGAAAACCAACAAATTTTCTTTAAAAAGCAACTTCAAGACTGGCGTGAAAAATTACTGCAAGAATTTTCCCAAACAATTAATCAGCTTCAAAATTCTTCTATTCCTGAATCTGATATTATCGATATTGCAAGTAATGAATTAGATCATGCGATAGAATTACGTGCACGCGATCGTGGAAGAAAATTGATTAGCAAAATTGAACAGGCGTTGAAGCGCATCGACAAAGGAGATTATGGTTACTGCGAAGAAACTGGAAATCCAATAGGGGTCAAGCGTTTGAAAGCGCGTCCGATTGCAACACTGTGTATCGAGGCTCAAGAAGAACATGAGCGACGAGAAAGAACCCATAAAAATGACTAAAAAACTTTATTGTGATCTGCAGTAGAGTTTTTTTTGTATAAAATATAGGATAGCGCTTCATGAAAAAAAACGTTATGCTGGTGGTGTTTATGAAATACTTATTTTAAGGAAGTTATCAATGACTGATAAAAATGAAAATCAACCCATTATAATTTTGGGGCAATTTGTGAAAGATTTATCTTTTGAGCACCCTGATCCACTTTTTAGTTTAAATATCCCTGAAGATCAGCAACCTAATATGAATGTAGATGTTGCTATTAATACAACACCTGCTGAACAAGAGGGATTATACGAGGTAACACTTAGTGTAAATGTTGGTGCAAAAACTGCTGATAAGACGATGTTTTTACTAGAGTTATCTTATTCTGCGTTTGTGCAAGTTGATACAAAAGTTGTGGAGAAAGATCAACTAAATCCTGTATTGATGATTAACGTACCACATATGTTATTCCCATTTGTTCGTGGCATTATTTATAATACAGTGCGCGAAGGCGGGTTGCCACCCCTTATGTTGAATCCTATTGATTTTGCTGCTATGTATGAAGCAAATTTACAAAAAGAGCAGGCTGCATCTAAAAAAGCATCTGCTTAACTTAAATATTATAAGAGGCTGGTTGTATGATACTATAACTAGCCTCTTTATTATTTGGTTGTAGCTAATATTGTATGAATTTAGAGTTGCCAGTTGTATATGTGCTCTTGCCTTCTGTGGTAGATCCCTTTAGAATAAAGTTAAAATTTATTATAAAAATTAGGATTAGAAACGCATGAAAAAAGTACTTCTCGCAACTGTTATGCTCTCTGCTATCAATATAGCATATGGTGAAAAACTGCAAAAAGTTGTTGTGTCAGGTAATAAGCGTATTGAATCTGTCACAATTGAATCTTTACTTGGCGTAAAAGTTGGGGAAGAAATTTCTGATAATACTGCCGACATTGTTCTTCAAACTCTTTATAATACTGGGTATTTTACAAATGTTACTGTAAAAAAGAATGCAGGAACGTTAAATATTGTTGTTGCAGAAAATCCCACAATTTATGAGGTTGCCTATGAGGGTAATAGCAAGCTAACGACAGAACAAATTGAGAGTGAACTTAAGCTACAACCGCGTAGAATTTTATCAAAAACAGATATTCAAAATGCACAGCAACGTTTGTTAGAAATGTATCGTCGTATGGGGCGTTTTAGTGCAAAAGTTGATCCTAAAATTATTAAATTAGATAATAATCGCGTGAGTCTTGTTTTTGAAATTGAAGAAGGTGACGCAACGCATATTCAAAATATATTTTTCTTAGGTAATAAGAAATATTCTACAGGTCGTTTAGAAGAAGCATTGATGTCAAAACGCTATAAATTTTGGCGATTTTTTGCAAATGATGATATTTACGATCCGGATCGTTTTATGGCTGATCAACAGGCGCTTCGTCAATTTTATGCAAATCATGGTTATATTGATTTTAGAATTGTCAATGCCATTGCAGAATTAACGCCAGATAAAAAAGAATATTACTTAACGTTTTCTATTGATGAGGGTGAGCAGTATAAATTTGAAAAGCCACAAGTGGTTAGTACAGTAAAAGATGTAACAGCTGAAGCATTAGAAAAGCACATTGTTTTTTCGGATGGTGATACTTATTCTGCTAAAGAGGTTGATAAAACTGTCACACAAATTACGGATGCATTGGGAAGCAAAGGATATGCTTTTGTGGCAGTTGAACCCGTGATTGTTCGTAACAATGAACAAAGAACAGCGTGTGTGACTTTTGAAATTAAAGAAGGTCCGCGTGTTTATGTTGAAAAAATTACCATTAAGGGCAACAATCGCACACACGATGCTGTGATTAGACGTGAATTAACGCTACATGAGGGTGATGCTTATAATGCATCAAAAATTAAAGACTCGGAAACAAATATTAAAGATCTTGGATACTTTAAGGAATCTACTATTGAATCCGAATCAGGCACAAACCCAGATCAAGCAAAACTTGTTGTCAATGTTGAAGAACAACGCACAGGTGAGTTGAAATTTGGAGGTGGTTTTTCTACAACCGATGGTATTATGGCCAATGTGGGGATTTCTGAACGCAACTTTATGGGTAAGGGGCAAATTGTCCATGCAGAAGTCGGGATATCTAAACGACATCAAGATGTTAATTTAGGTATAACAGAACCTTATTTATTTGACCGTCCTCTTGCTGGAAGTATTGATGTGTATAGTGTGCGTTCATCGCGCATTGATAGCTATACAACAAAATCAACAGGTTTTAATTTGGGTATTGGGTATCATCTAATGCCTAATTTAACCCAGCGTTTTGCATATAGTTTACATAAAGATTCGGTATCACAGATAGCGGTTGATGCCTCTCCATTTATTCAAAATGATCCAAAAAATTCTCTATCATCGTCTATCGCTCATACATTAACCTATGATAAGCGCGATAGTGTTCAAGACCCAACACGTGGCTATACCATTAGTATGACGAATGCTTATACAGGTCTTGGTGGCAATGTTTATAATATAAAAAATGACTTGTCTGCTACGGTATTTTATACGCCAATTGAGGAAATCACAACGTTATGTCGTTTAGGCGTTGGTCGGGTTGACAAAGTTGGCAATAAGCGTGTTCGCATTGTTGATGCTGTGTATTTAGGTGCAGATTCATTTAGAGGGTTTGAATATGCGGGGCTTGGTCCTCGTGACTCTAGAGGGCGTAAAGATGCACTTGGTGGTAAAAAATATTGGAAGGGAACAATTGAGGCTCAGTTTCCTGTCGGTCTTCCAGTTGATTTTGGTGTGAAAGCTGCGGTCTTTACAGACTTTGGTACTGTGTGGGATAGCCCGGCGAAAGGATCAATGGTTATTGATGATAAAAAAATGCGTGCATCATGGGGTGTGGGCATTATATGGAAAGGGCCGTTTGGACCATTGCGTATAGATTATGCTATCCCATTTAAAAAATCTAGATTTGATGAAGAGCAGCGTATTAATCTTGGTTATGCACTGCCACTATAGAGATGACATATAAGTTAATCATTAAAAGGGCAGGCTTAGTAGCTTTGTTATTTTTAGCTATTTGGTTTGTTTTGGCCTATATTCCAAAACCATATGATGTATTTGATATTGCAGCCCCTACACAAAGTGAGGGTGTGAAGGTTGCAGTGATTTACGCAAAACGCATTAAACAAGAATCTAAGCCTTATAAGTTATTTGAATCGTACTTTGAATCTGAACGTGAAAAAATGCATCAGGCGTTTTTAGCAAAAGAAGTGTTGCTACGTGATAAAGCTGAGCGTATCAAAAAATTACCGACTCTCAAAAACAAACAACGATTACATGTGCAAAAACTTAATAAGGAATTGCAGAAAGAAATTATTGATTTGGAAAACGATTTGCAAAACCAAAAAGAAGCATTTTTAAAAAAAGCAAATGGTATTACTCAAAATTTACAAAAATTACTAGACAAATCGATTCAGTCAACCATTGAAAAATTTGGTTTCAATATTGTTTTAAATGCTGAACTAGATGATAAAATGCTTGTGATGTATGCCGATAAAAAATTTGACATAACGAGTGATATTATTAAAAGCCTTAATAGTGTGGATATAAAATTTTAATCCCATAGAGCCCGGGGTTTGACAAGGGGAAAATCGATTCTTCACAAGGCCTTGCCGAACACTGAACAGCAGAGTATTACCAATTTCATCAAAAAATAATATATTTAGGGGGTGCAATTTAAGACAGCATCTCCCCCCTTCATTAACTGTTATTAAGCTGCTAACATGAAACTGGTATTCATTTTTTATAGTAGGTATTATACACATGCAACTTCCACTCTGGATTGTAATACCTTTTATTTTGCTTCTATTATCTTTATGTGTTGGGCCCCTATCTCCCAAATGGTGGCATAGATTAGAAACACCTATTCTAATATCTGTTACATTACTGACAATATTTGGGTTTATACAGTCTTGGGGCGTTAGTTTATCTGTTGCGCATATTCAGCACGTTTTAGCATATGAATACATTCCTTTTGTTGTTTTGATTTACACGCTATATACGGTCAGCACAAGCTTGAAAATTTCTTTATCTGGGGAACCAACAACTGCTAAAAATGCCCTGTTTCTTCTTTTAGGGGGCTCTTTTGCAAGTGTTATAGGCACAACAGGCGCTAGCATGCTTTTAATTTATCCCTTTTTAAAATGGAATCGTAAACACCCCCATAAAACACATTTGACAATATTTTTTATGCTCATTATTAGTAATGTGGGCGGTTCCTTAACGCCACTTGGTGACCCCCCCCTATTTATTGGCTTCTTACAAGGTGTACCTTTTGAATGGCCGCTATTTAATCTGTATCAAAAATTTAGTTTTACATTGCTTTCTCTCGTTGGAATTTTTGTGCTGTGCGATATCTACTTTAGACAATTTCAAACAATCAGCCTAAACCATTTAAAACGAGCATTAACCCTAGAATGGGAAAATATGCGTTCTGTCAAACCAAAAGAAACATATTCACCCTTTCAAATACATATCAATGGGAAGCCCCAAATTATTTTCATTCCGCTTATTATTCTTGTGCTTGTATTCTGCAGCGATGCAAAAGATCCTCTATTTTTACGAGAAGGTTTGCTTCTTCTCATTTCAACCACGTCTCATATTATTGATCGTAAATATGATGGTTTTTTGTCGAAAAAAGGACACTGGTTACCGGTTCTTGAAGTATGTCGGGTGTTTTTTGCTATATTCATTTGTGTATCACCCATTTCATTAATGCTGCAGCAAGGTCTCACGGGGCCTTTTGCGGCAGTTTTAAAATTTGCAAATTCAAATGGAACGCCTAATACTCATTTGTATTACTGGATGACAGGTATATTTTCTGCTTTTTTAGATAATGCGCCAACCTATTTAATTTTCTTTAAAATGATTGGTGGCAGTGCCCAAGACATTATTCAAAATAATAATGTCACCCTTCAAGCAGTCTCTATTTCCTCTATATTTTTTGGTGCTATGACCTATATCGGGAATGCGCCAAATTTCATGGTAAGGAGCATTGCAAAACAACACGATATTGAAATGCCCTCTTTTCTTGGTTACATGGGCTGGACATGTGTTATTTTGTTGCCCATTGTTACCATTGTACAACTTCTTTGGTTTTAGTACAGCAGCAGGTTATTTTTTGACCATTTTTTAGTTTAGAAAAAAGTGCATGTTTTTTTATGATACCTGCACTTTTTGCCATACTATTAACCTTTTGTTTACGAAGATCATACTACACTAAGTGTATAAAGTTTATTTAAAATGCAATATATCTGTGGAACTTTTACGAGATATTTTTAAAAAATTAGGTGTTGTAAAGACAGCTAGCATCTTAGGTGGTGTTGGCATGGTTCTTGCATCTCTTTTCTTTTTTGTCACGAATGTGCAAGCTCCCGATATGGGTATTTTATATTCTGACCTAGAACCCGGAGACGCTGCAAAAATTGTCGATCGTTTAAAAAGTACAAACACACCTGTTGAACTTAACAATAATGGTATGCAAATTTTAGTTCCAAGAGACAAAATTGCAGAATTACGTATGGAATTTGCGTCTGATGGGTTGCTTACTGGCGGATCTGTTGGATATGAATTATTTGATAAAGCCGATTTATTGGGCACAAGTAGCGCTGTTTTAGATATAAATCACTTACGTGCAATAGAGGGTGAAATAGCCAAATCGATTAAATCTATTAATACAGTACAATCTGCACGCGTTCATTTAGTCGTCCCTAAACGTGAACTTTTCTCTAGGACTCAGTCACAACCTTCAGCATCAATTGTTTTAAAAATGAAAGGCAATAACAGATTATCTGCTAATCAAATTCAAGCTGTACAAGCTTTAGTATCTATGGCTGTTTTAAATATGACAAATGATCGTATTTCTATTATTGATGATAAGGGTACGCTATTATCACGCGGACGTGATAGCTCGGCTTCTGGCGATAGCGTATCTGTTTATACAACAATGAAAGAAGAGTATGAAGAAAAAATATCACGTCAGATTGAACAATTACTAGAACGCACACTTGGCCCAGATCAAGTGCGCGTTGAAATTGCCGCTGATATGGATTTTGATAAAATCACAACACAATCTGTCGATTATGACCCTGACGGACAAGTTCTAAAATCAGTCACGTCTTCTGAAGAAGGTAGTAATTCGAATGAATTAAATGGCGATGCCGTTAGTATTCAAAATGCCATTCCCAATCAAGAACATATGGTTAGTGGCGGTGCTACAAATAAAAATGCCTCTACTAAAACAGAAGAGAGTAAGGCTTACGAAATTTCTAATAAAACAATTACAACGGTAAAAGAAATTGGCGGCATTAAACATTTATCTGTAGCGGTTCTTGTAAACGGTTCTTATAAAAAAAATGAGCAAGGAAAAGTGGAATATATTCCCCGTTCAGATGACGAAATGAATAAAATTACAGAGCTTGTCAAAACCGCTGTTGGTTATAAAAAAGAACGTAATGATTCTATTCAAATCGTGAACTTAAAGTTTAGTACACCCCCTGAAGAGATCAAAATTTTAGAACCCAGTACTATTGATGAAATTTTAAATTCTATTGATTTTAGAAAATTAATAGAATTGACGATTATAGGATTATTTTTATTGATTATCATTTTACGCTTTATTAAGCCCATTCTTGTTAATCTTATGAGCCATGGCACAAGAATCCCTATTTCAAATAGAACAA
>DPKF01000032.1 GCA_003542655.1 Holosporales bacterium | reverse complement strand
CCAGCTTTTACTTCAAATGCCCCATATTGAATAATAGTATTTTTCAACCCAGGTGAGGGATACCAGCGATGTAAAATTTGGTTATATCCATGTGGTTTTGGCATTCGTTGTATGAAATCTATATAATATACGCCAGGATCTAGGAATAAGAGGTTGTCAGACGAATAATCCCTTAACCTATGTGATATAAATCCTTGGCAAGGTGCAATTCGGTAAGGTAACTTATGTTCATCACCTATTTTTACAAGGTGAAATACAAGACTTTTTTCAAATTTAAAAGTGAGAAAGTTTTCTTCTTCACCTTCCGCAATAGAAAAAAACACGACACCTTTCCGAGATGTTTTAAAGGCATCAGCTGAAAATGGTTCGGGCCTCTGTGTTTCTAGTAATGTGCAAGATGATAGCGTTAGGGCGGCAATTAGTATTGTAATACACTTTAATTTCATAAGATTTTTATATTTTGACAGTTATTTTCGTTATTATGAATTTAAAGACAAAAGGTTACAATACATTTATTTCAATAATTTTCCTAAGATAGCGTTGGCAACAAGACGCCCTTTGTTTGTCATATTAAATGATATGTGTTGTGTTGATTCTTTTAGGTTATGAATGAAGTTCATTTTATTAAAGTCAGTCAAGATTTCGACATTAACAAACGTTAAATTATCATTGGTTATTGTGATTTGTTCTTTAAGGCGCATACCCATTATAAGGCGCTCTTCAAAAACAGCCTCTTCAGTAAGGGGCAGGTTTTCTTCGCACCCTGGATTATCATCATTTTGAACAGAGTCGAACCATTTAACGGGTGAACTATATTGTTTTAAAGCATGAGTGGTGCCATCAATCTTTATTCGTCCATGGGCACCTGGCCCAACACCAATAAAATCGTTATAGCGCCAATACGTTAAGTTATGTTTTGATTCAAAACCAGGCACAGCGTAATTTGAAATTTCATAGGGCTTTAGTCCTTTGGTTGATAAGATTTCTTCTGTTAAGTTGTACATATCATTTGAATTGTCGTGCGATGGCAGCTGCCAATCACCCCGTTCATATTGTTTATAAAAAGCTGTGTTGGGTTCAATTGTTAATTGATACAGGGATAAGTGCTTTGTATTGAATGCCATTGCTGACTTTAGTTCAGCTTCCCATTCTGAAATGGTTTGGAGGGGTAGGGCATAAATTAAATCAAAAGAAAAATTGTCAAATATATCGATGCCTGTTTCAATGGCTTTTATAGCCTCTGCGGGTGAATGATTGCGACCTAAAAATTTAAGATTTTCTGTGTTGAAAGATTGCACACCAACAGACACACGATTGACGCCAGCTTGTTTTAGGTTTTTGAAATTATTGACTTCTACAGAATTTGGGTTCGCTTCCAAGGTTATTTCTAAATCCTGCGGGGTTTTACCCCATAAGTTGCAAGCTGTATTAATGACCTTTTCAACAGTACTGGGATGCATGAGGGATGGCGTGCCACCACCAAAAAAAATGGTTGTTAAATTATGGTTTTTAGTAAGGTTATGATAATAATGCAAGGTCTTTAACAGAGCGTTCAACCATCCTTGTTCGTTTATAGAACGGTGTACGTGGCTGTTAAAATCGCAATAAGGACATTTAGACACACAAAATGGCCAGTGAATATATAAACCTAAAGTTTTATGATTGTCTTGATATATCATTCGATTGTCTGAAAAACTTGCATTTTTGCGCTATAGTGTTTATAGTATGATTTGTTCTGTATGTCAATTTTGACATGTTTTTTTTGAATGCATTATTGATATTTTACTCTGTTAGGGGGCGCTGTTGAAACAATTTGCTTTGCTGGATACTGAACTGGATTTAAATCAATACCAGGGTGACCAAAAAGAACAATTGTGCGCGCATGGTAAAACATTCAAATACTGGCGTATGCGTATTATGTTATGCATGATAGCGGGTTATGCTTCCTTTTATTTAATTAGACAAAATTTTGCTTTAGCCATTCCTGCAATTGAACAAGATCTTGGGTATAGTAAAACCCAAATTGGTGCTATTTGGTCTGCTGGTGCATTGCTTTATGGTTTGGGTAAAGCTGCTGCAGGTATGATTGGCGACCGCATGAGCGCACGTTATTTGATGACCTTTGGGTTATTTATGTCGGGCATTACAAGCTTTTATTTTGGCTTATGTGATGATTTGTCACATTTTATGGCGGCTTGGGTTGTTAATATGTGCTTTCAATCCCTTGGTTGGCCTTCATGTGCACGTCTTTTAACACATTGGTTTAGTCCAAAAGAACTTGGAACAAAATGGGCTGTTTGGAATTCCTCACAACAAATTGGTGGGGCGATTATTCTCATTGTTGGTGGGTATTTACTGATGCACGCCGGTTGGCGTTATGTGTTTTTTGTACCTGCAATTTTCAGCATGTTTATGTCTGTTGCTTTATTTATTGCCATGCGCGATACGCCTGAATCTATCGGTTTGCCTTCTATGGAAGAACATCATGGTTTAGAAACCAATGTAGTTGATGCGGATATGTCCTCATGGGATGTGCTGACAAAAAAAGTTTTACGCAACAAGTTGGTGTGGTACATGTGTGTTGCTAACTTTTTTGTTTATGTTACAAGGATGAGTATCTTTACGTGGGGCCCTACAATGCTTCGCGAAATGAAGGGAAGTACCATTTATCAAGCAACAAGCTTAACGGCTGCCTATGATGTTGCCGGTATTTTTGGTGGCATTTTGGCCGGCATATTATCTGACAAGTTCTTTAACGGATATCGTGGTCGTGCTGGGTTCTTTTTTATGCTGGGCATCAGCGCTGCAATAACTTTTTTATGGTTATCACCCATTGGTGCCACATGGGCGCATTTAATTGGTATGGTTGGTATTGGTTTCATGATTTCCGGCCCGCAGATACTGGTTGGGGTTGCCGCTGTTGATTTTTCATCCAAGCGTACGGCTGGTGTGGCATCAGGGTTAACGGGTACAATTGGTTATATTGGCACAGCTGTTGCCGGTGCTGGTTTTGGTGCCCTTGTCGATTATTGCGGATGGGATTATACTTTTATGGTAATGAGTGTTTCAACATTAATTGGCGCCTTCTTTTTTGCCCTAACGTGGAATCACCGTTCTAAGCTTTTAGACGAAACAAATAAATAAGGATTTTGAACTCATGGACTATATCATTCATCAAATTTTACCATTTATTGTGGCTTTATCGATTATCGTTTTTGTTCATGAATACGGACATTTTTGGGTCGCGCGCCGCAATGGTGTAAAAGTTGATGTTTTTTCCATTGGTTTTGGTCACGAGCTTTTTGGATGGACCGATAGCCACGGCACCCGCTGGCAGTTTAGCCTTATTCCACTTGGTGGATATGTTAAAATGCATGGTGATGAAAATGCAGCAAGTCAGCCATCAGAATCCTCCTCTATTAAAGAAGAAGAAAAAGCGCTAACGTTACAGGGAAAAACACCTTTACAACGGATTGCTGTTGCCGCTGCAGGGCCGCTTGCGAATTTTATTTTCTCAATTTTAGTCTTTTTTGTGATTTTTAATTTTAAGGGTGAACCTATTATTCAGCCTGTCATTGGTAAAATATTTGAACATTCTGCAGCAGAACGTTCTGGTCTTCAGGTAAATGATAAAATTTTAAAAGTGCAACACGTTGATATTAAAACGTTTCTTGATATCAAAAAACCCTTAAGTGAGAATGCTGGAACATCTGTTCCTGTTCTTGTTGAACGTGATGGCACAGAGCAGACGGTTACAGTTGACTTGTTTAGTATTGATGACACCACACAAGAGAAAACACCAGTTAAAACTTTGGGTATATCACCAAAAAGTAGTGATGAAGCCATTCAGTTTAACCCCCTTAGTTTTATGGATGCCGTCAAACAATCTTTTTATATGACATACAGGTTTATTGTTGATACGCTTGTTGGTTTTGGTGTTTTGATTACGGGTGGCATGAAAGGTGGTCAACTAGGTGGCATTTTAAGTATTGGTGATGCTTTTTCTCAAGCAGCATCAGATGGTATTTGGCCTTTCCTACAGTTAATGGCCTGGATATCTATTCAATTGGGTGTGATTAACCTGTTCCCAGTTCCGGTGCTGGATGGTGGTCACATTTTGATGAATACAGTAGAACTGATTATTCGTCGCCCCATTCCAGAGATTGTTCAATTGTGGTTTTATCGCATTGGTGCAACGCTTGTGATTGGGTTAATGAGTTATGCTATGTTGAGTGATGTTAGCCGTTATAAGCTTGTGGAACGTTTTTTAAGCATGATTGGCGTTAGTTGATTTGATCCCCAATATTGAAAAACAGCCATACAATTGACAGCATTTTCAAATAGATGTGGGTATATTCTGTAAGTATTTGATAAGTAAGAATATTCATGAATATAGACAATGTGAAATATTTTTTATTTACATTCAATGTGAGGTGCGCTAAGATGTAGGCGAGGTTAGCTAGGTACGCTATACTCTTGCTCAATTTTTATAAATAGAAAATGATTTTTTATGCATGTGCCTGTTTTATTACGTGAAATGCTACAGCATCTTTCGCCAAAAGATGGTGGCCTTTATGTAGATGCCACTTTTGGTGGTGGGGGCTATACTTCTGCAATACTTGATGCGGCTAATTGTCGGGTAATTGGTATTGATCGTGATCCTGATGCAATTGCACGTGGAGAAAAATTAAAATCAGAAAAATATGGGGAAAGGCTAACTCTTATACAGTCAACTTTTTGCGCTATCGACCAGGTGATAGTAGAACCTGTAGATGGTCTAGTTTTTGATTATGGTGTGTCATCCTTTCAACTCGATGAAGCAGATCGTGGGTTCTCATTCATGCGGGATGGGCCCTTAGATATGCGCATGTCAAAAAATGGGTTGACGGCAGCGGAGGTTGTAAACACCTATAGTGAAAAAGATTTAGCCGCTATTATTTTTCATTATGGTGATGAGCCTTTTTCAAGGGCAATTGCGCGTGCCATTGTTCAAGATAGGGTAGAACAACCGTTTGAAACAACTTTGCAACTCGCTGGTTTAATTCGACGAATTGTCAAGAGAAAAGATAGCATAGATGCGGCTACAAAAACCTTTCAGGCCTTGCGTATCTTCGTAAATAATGAGTTAATAGAGATAAGGGATGCCTTACAAAAATCTTTAAAAATATTAAAACCCGGCGCACGTTTGGTTGGAGTTACCTTTCATTCTTTAGAGGATCGTTTGTTGAAACGTTTTTTAATTGATAATCCATTTCAAATTTTAACAAAGCCTTTAGCGCCTTCGCATGCGGAAGTTTTAGAAAACCCTAGGTCACGCTCTGCTAAATTGCGTGCTGGTATATATACCCCTCAATCGGCTAATGGGGGATATTGTTAATGCGGTCATCGACAGCCCTTTTTGCAGTCATTTCTGTTGTTGTTGGCGTTGTGTTATTTCGTGTGAAATATGAAGTTGATCATTTAGCGTATGAGCATAAAATGATTACAAAAAATATTCGAAATACTGAAGAAACGATCCACGTTTTAAAGGCTGAATGGGCACATTTAAATGATCCTGAACGCATTCATAGATTGGTTGTAAAATATCTGCCAAATAAAAACACGCAAAGCACCATACAAAACGTTAATAAAAAAGAGTTGACGCCTTCTCAGGACATAAAAAAAGATGTTGTTGTGACAGATGTCTTTTTTCAAGAGGCGGATGCATTTGAAACCTTCTTAGAAGAAGATAATGTAAAAAAACAACCCGTGAGATCTGTTCATTATCAAAAAAAGGGTGGGGGGCGTGAATAAAATCATATTTAAAACCCCTTTGAGTGCGATATCAAAGTCAATTACATCTTGGCATAAGGGCTTACAGTATGCAGATGTTTTAGAATCTGCAAAACAGCGCATTATGATTGTGGCAATTGTCTTATTTTTGGGCTTTGTGATGATTGCGATACGCTTAGGGAATTTGATGCTTTTTATAGAGACAAATGATGAGTCTTTAAAAAAAACTGATGGTTTTCAAATTTTGCGTCGTAACATTGTGGATCAAAATAATGAAATTTTAGCGACGAACATTATAACGGCATCAGCGTATGTTAACCCAAAACAATTGTTAGATGTTGATGACGCTGCACAAAAAATATCGTCTATTTTAAACAATATATCAGCACCAGAATTGAAAAAAAAATTTGAATCGGATAAAAATTTTATTTGGTTAGCGCGCCATATATCACCAAAGCTACAAAAAGATCTTAATGATTTGGGGCTACCTGGGCTTTATATGTATCGTGATCAAACACGTGTTTACCCACATAGTTCTCTTTTTTCACATATCACCGGGATGTGCGGGACTGATGGCGATGGCCTCATCGGTTTAGAACAGTTATATGATATAGAATTACAGCAAGGGGCAGATCATTTAGCGTTGAGCTTGGATATTCGCGTACAACATGTTATTCGCACGGAACTGAACGATGGTATAAAAGAGTTTTCAGCATTAGGCGGAAATGCCATTGTGATGAAAGTGAAAACAGGCGAAATTCTAGGTATGGTATCGTTGCCTGATTTTGATCCACATAAGCCGGACTTGCTTAATTCCGACGCTTTATTTAATAAAAACACATTAGGTGTTTATGAACCTGGATCAGTATTTAAAATTCTAAATTTTGCCATAGGCTTAGAAACTGGAAAAGCTAATTTAAACAGTATGTATGATGGATCACGTCCTATAAAAATGGGGCGTTTTACTATTTCTGACTTTCGTGGACTTGGACGCGTTATGACGTTAACAGAAGCATTTCTGAAATCTTCAAATATTGCCTCTGTTAAAATAGCGCAAGATTTTGGATTAAAAAACCAAAAAGAATATATGAAGCGTTTTGGGGTTTTAGATAAAATTTTCTTAGAACTGCCTGAACTTGGTAGACCCATCATACCAAAAGATTGGCGTGAACCATCCTTGATGAGTGTATCCTACGGGTATGGAGTTTCTCAAACCCCACTTCAAATATTAACGGTGGTTTCTTCTATCATAAATGATGGAAAAAAAGTAACGCCAACCCTTTTAAAGAGAAAAAATGTGGTGGATGAAACGGTAGAAAGCGTTATATCTGCTAAAACATCCAGAATTGTTCGGAAACTTATGCGACAAGTTGTGCTTGAAGGAACAGCAAAAAAAGCAGATGTTGAGGGCTTATCTATTTTTGCAAAAACGGGAACTGTGTATAAAAAAGATGGTAAAGGTTACGGTAAACAGCAAATTACAACATTTATTGGTGGATTCCCAGTGGAAGATCCAGAAATTATGATGATTGTTATGTTAGATGATCCAAAGCCAACGAAAGAATCATATGGTTACGCTGCAGCAGGTTGGAATGCAGTTAAAGTTGCAAGACGTATAATTGAACGCATTGCACCAATGTATGCAACACCAAACTATGTTCAAAATGCGGTTATTTTTGAAGAACCTCAAGACGCTATTTCTGACGTTAAGACAATTAATACGAGTTATAAAAAATGAAAAAATTAAGTGAGTTGCTAACAGCTATTGGTTTTATTGTTGAAGAGGGCGATGACTTAGACGGAATCGTCTCCGGTATTTCTTGTCATTCTCAAGAGGTTGCTGAAAATAATCTTTTTGTTGCGATCCCGTGCGATGATGTTGCAAAACATATAAAAGAAGCTTATGAAAGTGGGGCTAAGTTTTTTGTCGTTGAAGAAGATTGCTTAAAAACGGCAGAAAATTTGTCTGATGATATATATATATTTGTATCGACAAATGCCCGCCAGACACTCAGTTTACTGGCGGCAGCTTTTTATAAAAATACGCCAAAATATTTAGCAGCGGT
>DPKF01000086.1 GCA_003542655.1 Holosporales bacterium | reverse complement strand
GCACCACCTATTAGCGAATAACCACCTTTAGTCATCGTGTCGTCAACACCACTAACAGCACCAACCTGTAGCGTTCCCATAGCATCCGAACCAAATTCTATGAAGTTGCGGTCTATAGATGTATCTGTGCTTGCAAAAGGCACGGCGTTAATATTCATACGGTATTTATAAGTAAAGCCGCCTTCACTTTCACCTTGCGCTGTAAAGTATAAATCAGACGCACCAATACCAAGAGCAGGAATGCCGCTTCCTTTTCCACCAGTTTTATTTTTTTGATTAATTGTGGAAGCTGTCACAATAGTATAACCTGAAACTTTTAAACTTGGGGGGGTTGCTTCTGCATAAGTTTTTGAAAGAGAAACAGCAAGCATTGATATGCTCAGAAGGACTTTTTTGTTAATCATATTGATTCCTGTCATTTAAATATCTAAATATCATCTTCAACTTAATAAATATCCTGAATGGATGCAAGAAGAATATGCTATTAAAGACTAAATATATTTAATTTTTATCTTTTTGGGTTATTTAAGTTGATGTTGCATATTGAAAACACGCTCTTGCACATATAATATGATTGTGTGAAAATCTTACTATGTTTGAACTTCTTTCTCTTTATAAACTGGCGTTCATTGGGCAGGGCTGTGTTTTTTTAAGCATCTTGTCTTATATTGCATTACTATTTAATAGTTGCAAAAAATATCAGTTCTTATTTCTTGTGTTGTCTGTATGTGCGTTATGGGCTAGCTATGGTGTTCTAACAACAGCTTTTGTTTTAAATGATTTTTCTTTAAACGTTGTTGTTGAAAATACGTCTATTAATACCCCTTTTGTATATAAAATTGTTGGCGTTTGGGGGACATCTGCTGGTTCTTTCCATTTATGGATTTGTCTTTTATCACCTGTCGGGTTGTTTTTGAAAAGCGCAAACGCACGAAAATTCTTCGCATTCCATATGGTTGGTTTTCTGCTCTTTCAGTTTATTGTGAGCCCCCCTTTTGAAACAGTCGCTGGTTTTGTCACTAGTTGCGATTTGAATCCGCTATTGCAAGATAAAAGCATGGTTTTGCATCCCCCCATTTTATATATGGGGTATTTAATATTTAGTTATATTTTTTTTGCTGCAAATGACACCATCACGCTTTTAAAGCGTGCTTATCAAGTTGGTTTTTTTATTTTAACGCTTGGCATTATGTTGGGCAGTTATTGGGCTTATTATGAATTAGGGTGGGGTGGTTTTTGGTATTGGGACCCTGTAGAGGTTATTAGTTTAATACCGTGGATGCTTTATTTATTAGGGTTTCATTTATTGAAGTATGAAAACCATATAAAAATGTTACGTTACCTGTCTGTTTGTTCATGGCCCATCATATTAATTTGTTTTGCGTTGGTACGATCGGGTGTTTTGTCGTCAGTGCACAGTTTTGCCGCGGATCCATCATTTTTAATGAATTTTGTTATCTTTTTCACGTGTACGGTTATACCAGCACTATTTTTTAATTTTACGCGTATTCAAAAAAACAGCATTGGTTTTTCTGGACATGCGTTATATCCATTTAAATTGGTTCCTCTTATCATATGGTTTGGTATCTTTTTCATTTTGGTTCTGTCAGTTGTTGTGCCGATATTTGTGAAAGATGTATATTTTGGACCCGAATTTTTTAAAGCAACGGTGTGGCCTTTAATGCTGCCAATTTTGGCTTTAATGAGTATTGTGCCGTACCACGCTTATTCTTTTGAGCGTTTAATCCCTGGGTTTTTAGGAGCCGGCATTACTTTGTTTCTTTTGTTAGGGGGTAACCAATTTTCAGCTTTAAGTATATTAAGCTTTTGTTTCTGCGGATTTGGCATAAGTCTTAGTATCTATCATTTTATAGGCGACAAACGATTTGGTCGCAAATATATAGCTATGTTATTTGGTCATCTTGGCTGGTACGCATTCATTGCGAGTTGTGTCGTGACGACCGATCTTGGTTATGAAGAAGCGTTTTTATTAACAGAGGAAAAAAGGCACGTTGTTTTATCAACAGGCGTGCAGTTAACCTTAAAAAACTTGCAGCCAAAAGATGGTTCAAATTATAAGGGGCATAAGGCCACTATTGAAGTGGTAGAAAAGGGTGGGGGGGCATATAAATTGTATCCAGAAATACATTATTTTACGACAACCCATACGACACACAGTCGTATGAGTATTCATACTAATGTATTAAGCCAGTCAGCCATTGCAATAGAAAAGATGAATACACATACATTAAAAGGCGTTTATTACGACAGACCTTATATACAGGGTGTATGGCTGAGCGTGTTCATCATTCTATTGGCATTGATTTTTGGGTAGCGGTTATTTCCGATTTAAATATTCTTTTCGGGTCTGTTCCGGAAATTTTTCGATTGCATAGCGCAGCATGGTTCTTGGCATAATATGTATGTTTTGATCCAAGAAATATGTCAGGACCTGTTTATCGCGCTTTCCTGCCTCGCGCAGCATCCAGCCAACAGCCTTATGCATAAGATCCTGCTTATCATTAATAAGCAATGATGCAAGTTTAAATGTCCAGGCTATATCATTTTTTCGAATAAAAGACCAAGTTGCAACAATTGCGATACGCCGATCCCACAGATTTTCAGACGCTGATAAGTCAATCAGAATATCTCTATTTTTATCCAATAAATAGGCGCCAACAATGAGATGTGCAGAAGCATCAACAAGATTCCAATTATTAACGTGCTGGCGGTTGTTTATATAAAATTGGTATATCTGTTCTTGTTGCAGGGGTGTGGCTTTTTCATACTGCTGGACTAAAATAATTAATGCTAAAAATCTTTTTTCATTCACATTTGTGTTGAGTAAGATGCTTAGTTCAGCAAATGTTAAATCTAAAAAATCTTTAGAAATTTTACGCAAAGTTGGGACGGTTATTCCCATAAATGTGTCATGTTCAGCGTATTGGCCTATCCCCGTTTTAAAGAATGTAGAAGATTTATTGTTGGGTATACGGGCATTTTCTAAAAGCGTATTGATTTCTGTTAGTTTATTCATATGTTTCCTTTTTCATGCTCAATTAGCCATTTTTTACGCTGTATACCGCCACCATATCCCCCAAGTTCTCCGTTATTTCTGATGATTCGATGACAAGGTATGATAATAGCAAGTTGGTTTGCACCATTTGCATTTGCAACAGCGCGTGTTGCTTTTGGGTTTTTTATGGCTATCGATTGCGCCACGTAACTTCTGGTTTCACCGTAGGGAATTGTTATTAATTCTTTCCAGACAGTTTGTTGAAACGGGCTGCCTATCATGTGTATGGGCGTTGTAAATGTTTGAAGGTTTCCTGAAAAATATAAAGCTAATTCCGTCTTAAGACAGTCAATGGGATGCGTGGTGCCAGGAATAATGGCAGCATTCATTTTAACGCGCAATCTTTCAATTTCTTTCTCTAAGCCTCTTCTGTCGGTAAATTCCAAAAGATATAGCTTTTGATCATCGCTAATGGCAAGCATAGGGCCAATTGGCGTATCTATCCATGCGGCGTGAAGCAGTACGTAATGTTGATTCTTCTTTATCGGTGGCGCACCCATAATTTTAGAAAAAGCGTCACGAAAGCCACTACCAGATTCGTATCCTGTATTTATTTGCGTGTTTATCACAGAACTTCCTTTGCGAATTTGTTTAAAAGCAATGCCCATGCGTCGTGCGCGGGCATATGCGACAAAAGTCATGTCAAATCGTTTTTTAAATTGACGGCGTGCCGTTGAAGAATCCACACCGATTTCTTTAAAATCATAATCTTTCCATCTTTTTGATGGATTGGCTTCAACGGAATCAATAAGCGTTTTAATAAGGTTCGATTCTTGGTCAGGATGTGATAATGGCCGACAACGCATACAAGGCCTAAAAGATGCTAGCAGGGCTTCCTGTGCTGTTTTGTAAAATTCACAGTTTTCATATTTTGGTTTCCGCGCAGGGCAAGTGGGTCTACAAAATATGCCAGTCGTTGTGACGCCTACAAAAAACACGCCTTCATATTGGACATTTTTTTCAAGCAAAGCTTGATAGTAAATGCCTGCCGTTTTTTCTGCTATCATTTAATATCTTTCTCATATGCCTTATGTGTTAAGTGTAGAATACACGTTTTATGTATGTTATGCAGACGAAAAATAGGCATTGATTTTTTTAACCCGCCTAGCGGAAATCTATATACCCCAATTCGGGATTATTTTTCAATGTTAACTGTATGGTTCCGAGTAGTAGAGGAACGGGTTTCGTTTAAAGGCAATAGGTGTATTTAAGAACAGATCATTAAGATAGTCAAGAGGCGTTTTATAATGAAGAGCCTTGAGTTTTTTAGCGCAGTTATAAGCTCTTAAAAAGTCCTGAATGTGATGCCTTAGGCTATCAAAAGTAGAGGAATGATACTTTTTCACTGTATTCTCTTTAAGCGTTCTATTCATGCGCTCAACTTGTCCATTTGTCCAAGGATGCCTTACTAAGGTTAAACGGTGCTCAATCAGATGCTGAGTGCAAATCTGATCAAATTTATGTGCCTTTGATGGTTTTCCTTTG
>DPKF01000002.1 GCA_003542655.1 Holosporales bacterium | reverse complement strand
AAATCTCCGCCACAGGCTTTATGCCAAAGGGCGGTACAGGATCTCCATTCACATCTTCCGTTCAATGGTAGCTTACCATCAAACGGTTCACTATTTTAAGATACAAGGTCGGTGGCAGTGGCACTGTGGGAACTTTGCGGTGGCCCCATCAGAAAACAACCATGTTTAAAATTAGCACCTTGGACGAAGCAGCTTTAGCTATCAAATAACTTTTTAATTCCGAATTAGGGTTTTAAATCGCAGGGTAAAACATGCGCTGTGTATGTTAAAAAATGGTGCATTTTACGAAGTGCCCGTTTTGATAGTTGTCGGGTTCTTTCCCGTGATATGCCAAATTTTTTACCAATTTCTGATAAGTTTTTGGGCGGGTCTTTTAAATAGGCATGCTCTATAATATAGCGATCTCTATCACTTAATATATTGAGGGCACCACCTAAAGTTTTTGTAATCACCCTTATGGTTTGATTTATAGTGCATTCTTCTTCCGGTGTATTTTCTGTATCTGGAATGAAGTCTTCTAATAGATTTTCCCTGGTGCTATTTGAATTTTTGACAGCCGCGTTTAATGATAAATCAGCTGAGTGTAACCGTCTTTCCATTTCAGAAATTGCGTGACTAGATATATCAAGAGAATTAGCTATCTGTTGTGTTTGCTCTATATCAAGATGATCTGTCGTCATTTCAAACAGGTGCGTCTTTAATCGATCTAGATTAAAAAAAAGTTGCTTATTCGTTGTTGTCATACCCATTCGTACGATAGACCAATTTTGTAAAATATATTTTTGTTGTGACGCCCTGATCCACCACTTTGCATAGGTAGAAAATCGTGCATTGTGGTGCATGTTAGGATTGAATTTTTCAGCTGCAGTAATTAAGCCAATATTGCCTTCTTGTATTAAATCAGCAATAGGAATGCCGTATTTTTTAAGTTTATAAGCCATGCCAACAACTAAGCGTGTATAGGATTTTATTAATGTGTGAAGCGCGTCTGTATTGCGGTATTCGCGCCATTCTCTGGCTAAATATTCTTCTTCATCTTTTGTCAGCATTTTAAAGTGCATGAATTTGTGCACATATGATTGATCATAATCCGTAGAGTCAAAAGACATACATTTTCTTTATTAGAATACATACTGTATTATATAGTCTAATGTATTAATATTTAGTTAAGACGATGATTACGGAATCTAATTATTGTGTCACAAAAAGCCATAATAAAATGCAAAAACCGAACACAACTCTATAAATACCGAAAATAGAAAAGCCTATGCGATTTATAAATTGAGTCATGATAAAAAGAGTCGTCATTCCTAAAATAAACGTTGTTAAAACAACTTTAGCTAATGTTGTATCAAAAAATATTGTACCACATTGATAAGCCTCATACCCCATAAGGACAGAGGCACCTAATACGACAGGAATTGAAAGTAACATTGAAAAACGGAAAGATGCAGCGCGCGACATGCCCAATATACGTGCAACAGTAATAGTTGTACCCAGACGGCTACCACCTGGGAAAAAAGCTAATAACTGCCCAATTCCTATTAAAATAGCACGTTTTTTTGTTATTCGATCATGATTGATGGGCATGTAATCATCAATAAATGCCAACAGAGAACCAAAGATTATACTGCTAAAGGCTATAATAGTTAGGTTATCTTGTATATGGGCAATATAGGGTTTTATTAAAAAACCAATAATAATTGCTGGTATGGTTGCAATTAAAAGGCATAGTGCTAGGTTGAAATTGTCGTTATTTCGTTTATGGGGGCAAAGACTACCATGAATAAAAGCCACGGTCATTAACATGATATCTTTAAAATAAAATGCTGTGATCGCTAATAGTGTTCCAATATGTAGGCCAACATATAAGGTGGTGTCATGCTTTGTGACGCCAAACCATTGGGTTACCATCATCATATGTGCGGACGAGCTAACGGGAAGAAATTCTGTAATACCCTGCGCTAGGCAAAGAAATAATAAATAATACGTCATTAAAAAATCTTTTAAAGTGTGATACGATTAAAATTGAGCTTATTTCATTATAACCAGATTTTTTAGAATAGACTATGCGCATTCTTTATCACTATACACTTTGTCCATTTTCAAGAAAAATACGCCATTTAATGTATGAGAAAAAATTGGATTTTACAGAAAAGGTTGAACTTTTTTGGAAAGAAAATAGCACCTTACTGCAAATGAATGCAGCTGGTACTGTGCCTATTTTAGTAGATATGAACGGGGCGATAATACCCGATGATTCTGTGATTGTTGAATATTTAGAGGAAGCATTTCCTGAAACACCTATGCTAGGTTCAGACCTTGCAAAAAAAGCTGAAACGCGCCGTTTAATGTTTTGGTTTGATAAAAAATTCTATATGGAAGTTTCTTATCCGTTATTTGTTGCGAAAGTTATTCATCGATTTAGTCGCGATAGCTATGTACATTCCCCAAATTCACAAACATTACGCACAGCAAAAAAAGCACTAGACTATCATTTGCATTATATAACATGGTTAACAGAACGTCGCAATTGGCTGTCTGGTGAAGAGTTTTCTTTAAGTGACATCACAGCAGCCGCCCATATATCTATGGTTGATTATTTTGGAGATATTATGTGGGAGCGGCACCCACAAGCAAAAGCATGGTATGTACGTGTAAAATCTAGACCATCTTTCAGGGCGTTTTTAAGTGATAAAGTTCCCGGTTTTTTGCCTGAACCCCATTATGGTGAACTTGATTTTTAGATTAGTCATCCTTCAGTTTGCAGTAGAATGTTGTGGGTTATCAGCGATTTTTTTATACTATTCTTTGGCTACCGTGTAAATTAGCCCCCTAATGGCTGGGTGGTTTTGTTCGGTATGGCTTTGAAAGTTGATTGTTTAGAATCCTCATTAGGGTTTACAAAAAATCTAGAATTGCATGGTTTCTATTAACCTTATATTAAATATCTGTGCCCTAAACTAAAATAGGTGATTTTATTTAAATTTTAAGATGACAGACCCCATTAGTGGCACATCATCATTTTCGGTTAGAACAACAGCTGATGGAAAACCACTCGTTTCCACAGTGCGTGATGGTATTGACCCTTTGGATATTGCTGAAAAATTAAAACAGGCCACTATTGATGCTAGGCAACCAACGCAAGATAAGATAGATTCTGGCGCTAAACAAATTACAGCACTTGGCAATTTAAGGGCAGTTGTATCTGCTTTTCAAAAAGTTAATTGCCAACTAATGAATAAAAATTCTTATTTTAAAACAAATATTTTACAAAATTTAAAACCTGTTATGACGACGGTTGGCACAATGCCTGGTGCGGCTTATTTAGAAGTTTCTCCAAAATATTCAAAGGCTTTATTTGATAAAACCTATGATATTCAAGTCACTCAAATTGCAAAGCGCGATAATGTAACAGCTGCTAAAACTTTCGCCGATACAACAATTGAACAAGTTGGTGTAGCAGATTCTTTGGTTATTAATGGCACAACGATCACGATAGTTGCAACCGACACATTAAGTGATATTGTGACAAAAATTAATAATGAAAAAAGTACAACGAATGTAGAAGCATCTGCAGTGATGCTTTCAACAGGAAATTATTCCCTTAAACTATCAGCCCAGAATCTTGCAGAGCCCATAGATTTAACGGGAACAGGTGTCAACCATATTGACCCAACTGGTTTAGGCTTTGCTACATTGTCGCCCGTTGCACAAGACACTTTACAAGCCAAAATAACAGTTGATGGTACGCAGTATATCCGTGATACCAATACAAACATTGCAGATGTTATCCCAGGCGTTAGTTTTAATGCTTTGGCTGTTATGTCGCAGGCAAC